>NZ_JCAJRU010000008.1:0-49096 GCF_059447605.1 Paenibacillus sp. N119s
AAAATCAACACGAATATCAAAAGCAAACACGACCATACACGCAACGGCGATTTGAGCCAAAAATTTGAGCTTTGCATTGAGATCAAAACGATCATCGAGAGCACCAATCAATGTAATCAACGTACCGCCAATCAGAAAGGCTGCGATAAAGTTAATATCCCGCGAGGACAGCATTCCTTCAGGCACAAAAGGTAACATCGCCAATAAGGATAACAGAAATGCCAAGAAAATCCCCAGACCGCCAAGACGCGGCATAATTCGGGTATGTACTTTTCGGGCATTCGGCACATCGACGGCTCCAACCTTCACAGCGAACTTTTTAACAAGCGGTGTCAGTAACAGCGCAAGTCCCAGTGCCATGATGAAACCAATAATATAGATCAATAACATTTGATCATTCGACCCCCAATTTTAAAGCAATGCCTTTTCAGATGTAACCGCATTGAATTATACTCTGATCAAAAATAAATACCAAGCCTCATATTCTGGCAAATTAGCGGGTTTTGAAGGCAGATTCAAGCTATTTATCACACTTTTGTGACGTTTTCTTTTTCACGCATCACTTTCACTGCGAATTTCGGCAACGCAAGCATTCTTTTGTAACGACTGGGCTCTTTTAGGAGTCTATATAACCATTCCGCTCGTAGCTTTTGAAACAGTTTAGGTGCGCGTTTGGTTTTGCCCGATATAACATCGAAACTACCACCAACACCCATCATCACCGGCACTCCCAGTTGTTCTTTATATTTACCAATCCAGGGTTCCTGTGTATCTGCTCCACGCGCTACAAACAATAAATCAGGATTTGCTTCGCGAATAGCCGCAATCACCGCTTCGTCCTCGTTAGGTCCAAAAAAACCATCGCGCTTGCCACAAACCGTAATTCCAGGATAAAGCTCATGTACCCGCTGAGCAGTCGCTTGAATCACTTCAGGCGTTGATCCAAGTAAATAAACTTTCCAATGATAGCTTTCTCCGGCTGCGAGCAATTCATGTAACAAGTCATAGCCCGCCACTCTCTCGGGTACAGGATGTCCAACATAATTTGCTGCCCAAACCACACCCGTTCCATCTGGAACAATCAATTCTGCCTGTTTCATCACATTCATATACACTGGATCTTCCAATGCAGCCATGACCATAATCGGATTGGCAGTGATCACTTGATGAGGGCGGCGAGACTTCACCGCCTGAACTAATACATTTAATGTATCTTTCATATTAAGCCTTGATACCTGAACACCGAAAATCGGGACGGTAGGCACATTCGTAACCTTATCAACTGTCACTGTATCCATCATCCTTTGCGACGCAAGTAATTAACGATATGCTGAGCTGGTAAGCGAGCCTCACTTTTTAACAAAGCAATTGCTGCCCTCTGGCTCTCAATCCATTGACTACGCTGATCTAGCAGCCGCATAGACTCATTAGCCAGCTTTTGCCCATCCAATGCTTCTGTAGTACCTACAGGCTGGCTACCCACACGGCTGAGGAAATGATCAATTTTGGGATCGTAGGATATACCCAACGGGGGCACCTGATGGGATGCTGCATAAATCAAGCTGTGCAGCCTCATTCCGATCATCAAACTGCATCTACTGACTTCCAAAAGCATCTGTTGAGGATCGGTCACTTGGTCACACATACTAACAAGGCTTCCTGTCCCCCTAATATCCCCCAACAAATCTATTACCATCCTAGAGGCCTGTTCATCGTCAGGTAAATGGAATGGTAAGAAACGCAAGTGAATACGACGCTCCGTAGCTAATCTTTTTAAGCCATCCGCAATAGCCGTTAAATCGCGTTGTTCCTTATCCCAGTAGCGTACTGATACGCCAACGATGGGAAGTGTGTCCTCATCTGTCTCAGTTCCCGCATTATGCAGCTCGGAACCGGAGGGCAAAGGAAGCCCCATAACAGGATCAGGAACAACCTCGACAACCGGGTGTTTCAGTTTCATGGTACCCAGCAATGCAGCAGATTGTTCATCTCTTACGGAAACATATTCACAGCGTTGGAACACAGACCGGATCATGGGATAAAATATCTTCCGTTGTACCGGGCCCATGCCCTGAGCATAGATAAACGTTGGCTTTCCAGCCCATTGAGCCAGTTTCAGAATCCCCAGATAATACGGAATGCTTTTAGGGCTTGTAGCATCCTGGAGCAGACTCCCGCCGCCACTAATTAGCCCGTCGCTGTTTTTAATCACTCTCCGAACTTCCCCTAGGCTCATACGTGGAACAGCTTCTACCCCGTACATTTTCTGTGTCCAAGCAGGATCAGAAGATAAAACAACAGGCTTAATCGTAATCCCCGCCTGACGGCTCTCCTCTTCTAAAGCAGTCAAAATCGACTTGAGCACCGCTTCATCCCCACTATTGCGAAACCCGTAATAACCCGAGATTATTATCGTTTTAGCTGTGGTGACCATTTCTTCCAACATCCTTCCAGCACTTGCCACACGACAATTGCGATAATTCCCAGTATCAGACCCAATCCCAATCCCAACAACCCGCGACTAAGCGAAAGTGCCGCTGGAGAGTGAATGTGAGCGAAGGTATCCACCATCGAGGCTTGACCAATAGCAGCTATGATCAGCAAATAGATTGCTTTGCGATATTTTAAAGCCAGGAATGCCCCTGCAATAAACAGTGGATGAGCCATTAAAAATTCCTTATTGCGCGGACGTACACCAAACGCATTCTCCAGGAAGTTACGGAAGACCAGCTCGGTGTTCGACACCGTACCTGCATTCCCAGTACGAGTCAAATAGTAGTAGCCTGCCGCTGCGATCACAGCCAGTGCGATCACCCACAAAACAGTAATCGGTGTACGCAGCAGTTTGGAAATTTCCTCCCGTATAGAAACACCACGATAAAAGAAAATATAAATCGCCGCCAAGAAGATCGGCAGAATATGAAGCAAGCTTACACCTCTAAATTGGTTTAACACCAGACTGTAAGCAATACTGTTCAACAGCGCAATAACAAAAGGCACTGCAGCCAGCGACAAGATCGCAGTCTGTACGTATAGTATAAGCGTTTGAGTCAATCGTTGACCTACAGATAATTCATGTCCCTGTTCACGTTTAATTCTGATCGTACGCACTGCAATAATCATTGCAACCGTAGGTCCGCTAATTGCTGCAAGCAGCGCTAAACCTTGTTCCATCAAGCTGGAGTTCAAAACGTAAAGCCCTGCAGAACCTACCAAACCGAGTGCAAATACCAGCAGAGTCAGCGCTGGGACGAAATAGGACACCATAATGGAGAAGAACGCCAGTGCACCCAGCACGACGAGCATCTTCAGATAACGCTGAATGGATGAATCAACTACTTGGAATGGTTCAGCCTGTCCAAGTTCAAACCCTTTTTTCTCCATCCGCTGTACTGCGTTGCCCGGCTTGTCCAAGCTGTGGATCAGGTTGTCTACTGAATCTTTCACCTTAGCTTCAGCAACACTGCGACTTGGCGCAGTATTCAGATACAACATGCGAATATTACGATCCTTGGTGGCGAGCGCAAAACGATCGGCCAACGTTTCCACATCGAGCATTGAATCTTTATCACTCAATGAATATAGACGCACAACATTATAGTGGATATCGTAAGCGAGCTTGTTGAAGCCTGCCTGCGGTTTTTTTAAGTTTTCGATAGCAGCTAAGCCAATATCGTATTTGTTCAGCAATTTAGCAAATGCCGCTAAGCTATGTTGTTTCTCGTTATCAGTAAAGCCTTTGACTGAATCACCTTCGAACAAAATGCGTTTTACACCATTTTGCTGAAAGGAAGCCAGCATCTCTTCCGTCAACTCCTGGTTATAGGGCAGACTGTCACTCATCCGTGGAACGATAAAAAATCCTTTGCTACGAAGCTGTTTCATAGCAATCGGGTCAGGCTGCATAGGCTTGAGATACGCATCCTCTGGAGATGTTTCTACAACTAGCCCTTCCTGCCCTTGATAACTCCACGGCTTTACATTGATGCCCAGACTTGTAAACGTACGTAAAATTAACGGTTTTAACGCCTCGGCATTTTCTTTGTTGGTGAAAACAACGTAAGTAAAATTCTCATTTGTAGGTGAAAGACGTTTTTCCAGATCCGCAACATTCTGAGTCGTATAAGTTACCACACGACCGGCTTTACGGAAATCATCCAGCGTACTTTCATACATCGCCATGCTGTTTACACCCGCTTGTTGTAGGCGGTCAAGCTGCTCATTCAGATAGTCCTGCGGATGAGCCTGATACGAAGCTGCCTCCGTCAAATCCCGATAATCGAATACAATCTCTACCTTTTTACTTGACGATTCTGTCTTTACACGATCGGCGATGACTGGAATGGAAGCCAGCAAGCCAACAGCGACCAGAATCCATAACCATTTTCGAGAAGCCGTATTCCAATACTGCCATTTCTGATACACCAAAGAACCTCCTTAATATTCGGGATTTTGCAAAATTCAATGCTGCCCACTTTGCCATTCTACTGTTAGGTAGGTCACTCATTGAATTTTGCAAAATCCTCCGTTGCCGGAATAAGCCTATTTTCCCAAAGCCTCTTCCAGGTTATTCTGCAATACAGAGAAATGACCTCCACGGCGTACTGCCCTTTGCCGTGAGAGGTCACCGATAACTTATTTCTATCTAATTACCTTAACCTATTCTATTATAAAGGGAATTTCCTCAAGCGTCTACGCGAGCCATAACAGCCTCGATCAGCTGACCGATTCTGTGCTCTGCGTCAGGCAGCGAGGAGCCGCGTACTGCAAAGTATACTTTGATTTTAGGCTCTGTGCCTGAAGGACGCAGGCAG
The DNA here is from genome assembly GCF_059447605.1 of Paenibacillus sp. N119s. Classification (NCBI taxonomy): domain Bacteria; kingdom Bacillati; phylum Bacillota; class Bacilli; order Caryophanales; family Paenibacillaceae; genus Paenibacillus; species Paenibacillus sp. N119s. The sequence goes on from NZ_JCAJRU010000008.1 coordinate 4,815, forward strand.
AACCATGAACCATCCTCCAGTAAAAACTTGAGTACATTTTCCCGCGGAAGTCCGTCCAGGCCTTGTGAGTAGTCTAGTACTTTGTCTACCTTCACACCTGCAATCTCTTGAGGTGCGTTGCTGCGCCAATCCGTCATTTTGCCTTGGATTTGCTCCACTCCATCCTTACCCTTGAGTGTACGAGACTCCAGCTTCTCAAGGAAGTAGCCAAACTGCTCGTACAGCTCTTGCAAAACATCATAAAGCGTCTTGCCTTGTGTACTGTAATAAGCAGCAGCTTCAGCGATCAGCATAGCTGCCAAGACAGCATCCTTATCGCGAGCATAATTTCCTGCCAAATAGCCGTAGCTCTCTTCATAGCCAAACAAGTAGGTATACTCGCCAGTTTGGTCAAACTGATTCATTTTCTCGCCAATATATTTGAAGCCAGTTAGCGTGTTAAACACTGTTGCTCCAAAATGTTCAGCAATGACCGCACCCATTTCGCTAGTTACGATGGTTTTGATAACTGCACCATTATTCGGAAGCTTGCCGGTTTCTTTCAGCTGATTCAGCAAGTAGTAGACCATAATTGCGCCCGACTGATTACCGGACAAAACCACATATTCGCCATCACGGTTTTTTACCACTGCACCCATGCGGTCAGCATCAGGGTCTGTTCCGATCAACAAATCTGCACCAATTTTCTCACCTAGCGCAATGGCCAGCTTGAACGCATCACGTTCTTCCGGATTAGGCGACTTAACGGTCGGAAATTCTGCATCTGGTTGCTCTTGCTCGGGTACAATATGCACCTGTTCAAAGCCGATTTTCTCCAGCACACGACGAACTGGTATATTCCCAGTGCCATGAAGAGGTGTAAACACAACTTTAAAGTTTTTGCCCGGTCCAGCTGCAATCAGTTCTCGGTTCACACTCACACTGGCTACCGTATCCACAAACGCTTCATCTTCCGCTTCTCCAAGCCAAACCAACAATCCCTGTGACTCTGCTTCTTCACGGGTGAGCGTTTTGATGTCAGCAAAAGAAGGGACCTCACGAATGTAGCCAATCACCTTTTCAGCCTGATCTGGAACAAGCTGCCCACCTTCATTGTTGTATACCTTGTACCCATTATACTCGGGAGGGTTGTGACTCGCAGTTACAACAATTCCTCCACTGGCTCCCAAATGACGTACACTAAACGAAAGCTGTGGCGTTGGACGCAGGGAAGGGAACAACTTAGCTACGATCCCATTGCCCGCCAACACCAAAGCTGCATCCAGAGCAAACTCTGGCGAAAAGTGACGCGAATCATGGGCAATGACAACTGAAGGCTTGCCTTCTTTGCCAGCGTGCTGCTCTAAAATATAGCGAGCGAGCCCTTGAGTCGCACGTCCAATCACATAACGATTCATCCGGTTACTGCCTGCCCCGATCACTCCACGCAGACCACCTGTACCAAATTCCAGTTCTTTGTAAAAGCGATCCTCTAGTTCACGGTCATTGCCTTGCAATGCGCGCAACTCCTGTTTGGTTTCTTCATCAATATAAGGGTCTTGCAGCCAGCTCTCAATGCCTTCTAATGCTTTTTTACTCAACTGCGTCATACGGAATTTCCCCTCTCCATTTTTGGTTATCAAAACAGGATTTCTATGTACACATGCACTCGGTTAGACGTGGTGCTTATGTCGGCAGAACTTATTTATTGGGGCGGGTCTGATAAAGCAAACATAATTTCGCCCTCAGCTACCACCGTGTCACCCACTTTCGCCGTTGCTTTCCCTTTACCAAAAGCGCCTTTGGAACGGGTAATTTCCACTTCAAGTGTCAGTGTATCCCCAGGAACTACCTGTCCGCGGAAGCGGAAACCATCCAACCCTGCCAAAAAGCCGATTTTGCCGCGATTGCTTTCTAGGTGCAGTAATGCGACTGCTCCGACTTGAGCCAATGCTTCAGTGATCAACACACCAGGCATAACGGGATAACCCGGAAAATGTCCAATGAAATGAGGCTCAGTCATTGTTACATTTTTGATGCCTACTGCTCTTTTCCCTTCCTCCAGTTCAATAATACGGTCCACCAACAAAAATGGAGGGCGATGCGGAATAATCTCCTGAATTTGATTAACATCCAATTGCAATTTGTCCATTTATCTTAATAACTCCTCCCGCTTGCAGATTTGACTCTGTTCAGCCCTGAGTTACTGCAAGCATAATATTACCCCGCAAACGCTGTATAAAAACAGCTCATCACGGCAACAATGTTAGATATCCTTCACCTACTGCAGAAGTGAAGGTTGAGATAAGGGGCTTTTTCCGCCGGTTACGCAACCAGAGGCGAGAAAAAGCCCTTTTGCATGTGCTTGGTTTTACCCCGCAATGTTATAAACTCCCCATCATTATACATTCATCAGATGCAAAAAGAAAATTATGCGGAAGTACCATATTTGTTGCTCCTATTATGGGGTGAAGCGAAGTTTGATTTGAGTCAAGGTGGGCGGGCTACGGGGATGGATCATTCTTCCGATCGCTGTTACCCTCGGATTTTTTCATTATTTTAAAACCCGGAAAGGTTAAAACCCGAGGATAAAGGCGAACGCTATCGCTTCTTCAGACGATTCCATCCCCTCCGCCGAGTTACTTTTGTTCAAAAAGAAAGCTCGCCTCAATAATGCTCGCTTGTCGCGAAGAGCAAACAAACGAAGGCCTCCGCGATGGCCTCAATTGGTTGCAATCCATACTCGCTACACTGAAGGATTCTCCATTGAAGACAAAACAAAACCCTGCGCCACTGGCACAGGGTTTTGTTTTCTATACTCCCCACACAAATTGCGGGATTATTTATCTTAACAAGAGTGGCCCTGATAGCGGGTAGCCAGCGGAGCGGGCAGAATTGTTCTGGGGAAGCGCAGCGTTTGCCTTTATCCCCGGATTCAAACCTCAAAAGTTAAAATCAAAATAAATCTGGGGATAACAGCAATCGGAAGAACAATCTGCACGCGGAGCGTCCATTTCCCTCCACAGCCACTCTTTTAAAGCAAACTAAGGCGCAAATATAAGATCAATGACATGCTGCCAGGTCTTCCACTCAAATACGCCTGCCAGCCCTTGCTTACCTACAATTACATATCCTGCAATTAAGCCGCCTAACAGCGAGAACAGAAACAACAACGGAACAACGAAATAACGAGCAGTACGCCAGCGGGATTTAGTCTTTTCAGGCACCGGACGGGAATCAGATTGTTCTTCCTTCATCACCAAATCCTTATGCCCTCAAATTGTTGGCCAGGTTCATCATCGTGTCGCTAGAGGTTAAGGCCCGTGCCGCCATTTGATACATCCGCTGGACTTGCATCATATCCGTCATTTCGCCCGCTAAATCCACGTTAGACTCCTCAAGATAGCCGGAACGCACAGTAACGTCCGTTGGAACAGCGCCTGCCACACCTGCTGCTCCGAATACATCGGCTTCAGTCACGCCATTCGCTAACACGAACAGGTTATCATCCCGCTGCTGTAACCCTTCTGGACGCTGTACATCCATTAGCTTAATTCGCTGGCCAGCTGTCGGGGCACCAGTTCCATTAGCCCGAATTAACAATTCGCCATCGGAGGTAATAGCTACCTTGGAACCCGCTGGCGCGGTTACAGGTACATCATTATTGTCTAACACAGCGTAACCCTCAGCCGTGGTCAACATCATCGTTGCATTATCATTCGGATCAGGAACAAAATGAAAACTGCCTGCACGCGTCCAAGCTTTTTGTCCATTCCCCTGAACTTCAAACAAAGCATTTCCCTGAATGGCCAGGTCGGTAGGAAGTCCCGTTTCCTTGAGCGGACCTTGCTCCATATTTTTCATAACTGCGGTTGTTTTGACTCCGTAGCCCAAATTATAGCCAAGCGGCATCGCCCGTCCATTTTGGAGATACGTTGAAGGTTGCTGCTGCACATTAGCCAATACATCTTCAAAGGAACCCTGTTTACTCTTATAACCAACCGTATTGACATTGGCGATATTATCGGCAATTAAATCCAAACGCTGCTGCACACTGGCCATAGACACCATTGCGCCAATCATGGAGTTGTTCATCACTTACCCCCTGTTATACACGGCCTACTTCATTAACGGCCTTGTCCAAGCTTTTATCATAAAATTGAATAACCTTCTGATTCGCTTCATACGCTCTTAACGCAGCCATCATATCCACCATCGACTGAGCAGCATCTACATTCGATACTTCCAGATAGCCCTGACGAACCGATACCGTATCATTAGCGGTCATCATTCTAGCCGTAGCACCATCCGTATTATTCAAACGGAAATTGCCGTTGCCCTCACGAACGAGCTGGTATGGTCGATCAATAACGCTAATCCCAAGTGTCGTTCCGAGCGGCTGGTTGGATTGGCTGTCCACCAATTGACCCCGTTCATTTACTTTAAGCGCTGAGACAGATCCCGTCAATTGAATTGGGTTTCCATTCGTATCTAGCACTGCTGAACCAGTCGACGAAAGCAATGCGCCCGTTCCACTTACTTGAAAATGTCCATCACGTGTATAGCGGACATTACCATTACTGTCCCGTACCGTAAAAAACGCTTCTGGACGATAGGTGACTTCACCGTTAGCATTGATGAATTTCCCTGCCTGATCAAAAGCCATAGGTCGGCCAGTCGCCGGGTCGTTCACATTAATATTGGACTGTATCGCAAAATCCGTAGTTTGTCCACTATCCTTCAACGCTCCCTGAATGTAAGGGGAGAGGCTTTCCTCAGCAAAAACGCCAGTATTGAGTTTGCCGACGGTACGATCCGGGTTATCAGGGTTTCCCCCCGTCATGGAGATAAGCATTTCGGGGAATGAGCGTTGAACGCTGTTCTCCTGCTTGTATCCCGTGGTATTCATATTAGCAATATTTTGCGTTACGGTGTCATGACGTCGCTGTTGTGTCATCATCCCGGCGGCCGCAGTATATAAACCTCTCAACATGTATCGTGCACCCCAATCCTATACTCTGCTCATCAATTGTATGCTCGCATGGAGGCACTAAAGCCAAAACGCTAGGCAGCCTGCCTGACAGCACACGAGTCTCTTATAGTCACTATCGGCAGATTAGAACTTTTTCTTAACCACATGATCCAAATTATCCAGCATAATTCCTGTACCTTTAACGACACAATGCATCGGATCTTCGGCAACGAGTACTGGAACACGCAATTCTTCAGCAAGCAGCTCGTCCAAACCGCTAAGCAGCGCACCACCGCCGGTCAAAATAACCCCACGGTCAATAATATCAGCAGATAGTTCCGGTGGGGTCTGCTCCAGTACAAACTTAGCTGCAGCAACAATCGCTGACACGGGATCTCTTAGTGCATCCTGTACTTCTTCCGCAGAAATGCTTAACGTTTTGGGCAATCCGGATACCATATCCCGTCCACGGATATCCATCTCAGCATGCCGTCCGCTTGGATGTACAGTTCCAATAGCAATTTTGATATCTTCAGCCGTACGTTCCCCGATGAGAAGTTTGTACTTCGTTTTTACATATTTCATAATGGCTGTATCAAATTTGTCCCCCGCCATTTTAATGGAAGAAGCTGTTACAACATCCCCCATAGAAAGGACTGCAACGTCAGTTGTTCCACCACCAATATCTACGACCATGTTGCCGCTAGGCTCAAAGATATCCATTCCTGCCCCGATGGCAGCCGCCTTTGGCTCTTCCTCCAAAAATACTTCTTTCGCCCCGCTACGCTCCGCCGCTTCACGAATCGCTTTTTGCTCCACTGAGGTAATGTTCGTCGGCGCACAAATCAAAATACGAGGGTGACTGTACCAGCTTTTTCCCCCTACCCGATTAATAAAATATTTTAGCATCGCTTCCGTGACTTCAAAATCGGCGATGACACCATCACGCAATGGGCGGATGGCTATGATATTACCAGGAGTACGTCCTACCATTCGGCGCGCTTCCTCTCCGACAGCCAGAACTTTTTTTGTATCGCTTTCTATCGCAACAACGGAAGGTTCGTCAAGAACAACTCCCTTACCTTTGACGTGGATAAGCACGTTGGCCGTACCGAGGTCGATACCAATATCATTACTGAACATATTAAAAAGGCCCCCAAAGTGATATTTTAAAAAGCTAAGATTCGACAAGAAGCGGCAAATATATGTATAAACCTACGGTTACATGTCATTTTTCGTCTTGTACCATCTTTTAACATATCATACTTCAGGGGGTTGATTCAATGGCTTTGCCAGCCAATTCACTATATATTTTTAGGACTTGCCGGAAACAAGAATTCCCCTTCTTTTCCCACTCGTTTTTTTGTACTTAATTTTCGTCGCTTCACCCCCCCGCAGATGGCGGATGGATTTATGGTATTCGAGAATGTGCTTCACCTGATCAGCAAGATCCGGGTTAATTTCAGGCAGCCGTTCGGTCAGATCTTTATGCACCGTGCTCTTGGAGACACCAAATTCCTTGGCAATCGTACGGACCGTATTCCTTGTTTCCACGATACAGCGACCGATTTTGATGGTCCGTTCCTTGATGTAATCGTGCACGCTCCCGCCTCCCTACTGTGGATAGTTTGGTACATTATATGAGGAGCGTGCCTATATATTCGCGGTTTGGCGGGAAGACATGCTTCGGAAGGCCTATTTATTTGGCAACAGCAGCTTATGTTTACGCTATGCGCTAAAACTGCACAAGAAAAAAGCAGGGAATATGAATTCCCCGCTTAACATGCAAAGCTATGGCCTAATTTATTTTTTAGGAAGCAGACCTGTTGGATTCACTGGCTTGTCATCCTGATACACTTCAAAATGCAGATGTGTTTTCAAATCCTTTTCAAGCTCATTGCGACCTGCTGAAGCAATCACATCATTTTGTTTTACTTGATCGCCTTCTTTTACTTTCAGATCACTCAAGCTTTGGTATACTGTTTTGAGATTATTATCATGCGTGATTTCTACGACATTCCCTACCAGCGGATGTTGTTCCACACGGGATACTTTTCCACTCAGGGCGGCTCTCACTTCAAATGCCTGATCGTCGGACCGAGAAAGGTCAATTCCGGTGTTGGCGGTAAATGTTTTATCGTACTCTACCATAGCTGCCGCTTGCTCATCAGCTGTCGCTTTTTCATCAAAGAAAGGCTTTACAACTTTCACTGCACTCGCATCTGCCACCGGCCATGCGATATTTTCCGACTGAGCAACAACTTCCACACTTTCTGGTTGTTGTTCGCTAACGTCGGTACTTACAGCGCTTGTGCTTTGTACCGACGGACTAGCTGGGTCAGGTTTGAAAGACTTCTGGCTAGCATCCTGATAGACCCACACTAAGGTTAGTATAATGGCTGCTGCGGCAATGTAGGCTGCCGGGTATGCCCACCTTTTGGACAACAGCTTTTTCCACGAAGACGGCCGTGAAGCTCTTCCACCCGGAAAGGTTTTGGGTGTATCTTCATGATTTTGGTTCTGGTTTTTATTTTGTTCACTCATTTGCTCATCACCTCAGTAACCAGTGTTACCGGGTGCAACTCTTTTATACTTCAAAGTTACGAAAAATTTACTAACTTAGAATACGAGAGGCATTCGCAAAAGATATACCAGTATAATAGTGAAGGAGAATCTGAGTGGCCGTATGACCTTCTTTGGCCATTCCATTGGCTCCCCACTGGCTCATACCAACGCCATGACCATAGCCATAGGTTGTTATAGCAATCCGATTCCCTTCGGTCTTCCATGTAAATTCAGCCGACCGTAATCCTAGTTTGTTCCGAATCTCCGGTCCCGTAAAGACCAAGCCTCCTACCTCAATCTTCTTGATGCGATGACCTTCTGTCTTGGAGAGGATACGAATCTCTGGCATACCTCCCCCTCCAGTAGAAGCAGTGACCGCAGCACGACTTAATCCCAATCTATCGAACACACTCTGACGGCTCAGTGTAACGGTTTCTGTAAAACGAGGGGCCAACTGCTTGTCCCATGGACTGGACACACTTCGTAAATAGGGCACTGCCTTCGCCCATACATCCTCTGAATTTTCAGTGTAGCCATTGCTGGTAGAAAAAAAGGAAGCAGTAATAGGTTTCCCCTCATATACCATGATGGTATCCTTGGTGTCGCGTACAGCCTGGCGAATTTTTTCCAGATCTGCGGATTTTCCAGAATGCTCCCATTCTCTAGCAAGCTTAGCTTTGGAAATGTAAGCCTGATGTTTGACGGTATCTGTCACATCTGCCCCCGCCGGGGAGCCGCTGGTGTCATCAGCTAACAAACGCCTTGTAATGAAGGTACGTGCAGCAATGGCCTGTGCCTTTAGCGCTTCTTCCTCAAAGCTGGGAGGCATTTCGGCCGCTACTACACCGACAATGTATTGCTCCAAAGGCAGTGATTCCGTCCGGCCAGTAGACGTGACGTACACCCGCACGTCCGGCTCTGCCGCAACCGGCGCGCTGCTCGCTGGAGCAGCGGGTACTGCCGGCATCGGCGGGACGCCCGGCAGGCGCGTTACGGGTGCCTCGCTCTTTGCCGCCTTATTGGGCTGCACGGGTGCGGTTGTGCGGCTCCCAGACGGCAAAGGCTGCGCTGCCTGGCGAGGCCATGCCATTAGCGTGGGCACCACTATGGCAAGCACCAGCACCCCGGCCATGGCGGCAAAGGGCAGCCATGGCCGGCGGCTGCCCCAGCGTGGGGCTCGCCCGGCTGCAGGTCGCAGGTGTGGCTGCGGTCCCTGCGGCTTGCTTGCGTCCCATGTTTTACTGGGCGCTGTTTTTGCGGCGGGAGGCACCACTGTAGTACGCCGATGCGTCTTGACGCAAGTCGGTAATGCATCTGACGTGTCTGGCTGCTGCATAAGCATATTTTTCTGCAATGAAGTTGCTATAGAGCCACAGCTTTTCTCCGCAAATGAGACCTGGCGGTGTTTCTTAGGATGATGAATTGGTATACGGATGCGAACCTGTGAATCTTTCATAGGCTGAAACCTCCATCAAAGGGCTAAATGTCCGGCTGAAAGTACAGATATACTCCAGCTGATATTTTCAATCATATGAGGTCGTCCACTTTGATAGAACCGTTTTAAGAGAACTGAAAGAATGAAAAAGCCAGGCAGCAAAAACACAAAAAGAACCAAGCCCTTTCGGACTTGGTTCTTTTTGCTCAAGTTTATAACTATGCAATAAGTTAAAGCTTAGGCGAGGGAAGGCTGAATCTTCTTGAACAGATTCCCCGATGTTTCTTCTGGTACAACACGTTCTGCGCTAGCCGAATGATCCAGTTTGGATTCATCTACTGTCACTCTGTAAATGTCAGCTCCCAATCCAGTCAGTTTCTCAGCCAAATGAACGTATCCACGGTCGATGTGATGGACGCCGGATACCTCCGTTGTACCTTCCGCAATAAGTCCGGTCAGAATTAACGCAGCACCTGCACGTAAATCTGTCGAGGTTACTTTCGCACCCGTCAGCTTAGCATTGCCAGTTACAATCGCCGTACGACCTTCGACCTTAATTTCCGCATTCATAAGATGAAATTCATCTACATGCATGAAACGATTTTCAAACACGGTTTCTGTAATGATGCTCGTTCCTTCAGCGGCAAGTTGAAGTGCCATCATCTGAGACTGCATATCAGTTGGAAACCCAGGATAAGGCAGCGTTTTAACATCAACGGCCTTCAACGGTTTATCCGCAATGACACGAATACCATTTTCATCAGGTTGAATTGTTACACCCATTTCTTCCATCTTGGATATAACCGGACCCAAATGATCGGATATTGCGCCTTCTACATATACGTTCCCGCCTGTGATCGCAGCAGCAACCATATAAGTACCTGCTTCTACCCGGTCGGGAATAACCGTATGTTTTACACCACGCAGCTTCTCGACGCCTTCTATACGAATGACGCCTGTGCCTGCACCGCGTACTTTCGCTCCCATGCCATTCAGGAAGTTGGCGAGATCAACGATCTCAGGCTCCTTAGCAGCATTCTCAATGGTAGTTACGCCCTCAGCAAGAGTAGCGGCCATCATAATATTCTCGGTTGCTCCTACGCTGGCTACATCCAAATAAACCTTAGCTCCGCGCAGACGACCGTTACTTTTAGCTTCAATAAAACCCTGGCCCAAGCTTATCTCGGCGCCCAACGCTTCAAACCCCTTCAAATGCTGATCAATAGGTCTTGTTCCAATTGCGCATCCGCCTGGAAGCGAGATTCTTGTACGTCCCAAACGAGTAAGCAATGGCCCCATAACCAAAAATGATGCGCGCATTTTCCTAACCCACTCGTAAGGGGCTTCACAGGAAATTATCTTCCGCGCGTCAACACGAATGACCTCGTCTTGGTATGTAACGCCTGCTCCTAAGGACTCCAGCACTTTGTTAATGGTCATCACATCGTCTAGAGGAGGTGCATCCATAATAACACTTTCTCCTTCTTCTCCTAACAGAGAAGCGGCGATGATCGGCAGAACTGAGTTTTTGGCTCCGCTGACTTTGACACTCCCGGTCAATCTGTTGCCACCGCGGACGATAAATTTGCTCATCTATGGTTCCCTCCGCGCGTCATTTCCCTTTTCCATTCTGGAAAAAAAGAACATATTCCGCTATTTTCATGCCTTGCTTTTTCATTACATAAAAAAACAAGATTTTACTAATACCCTAACTGCCATCATACCACTGATTAAAACAAGTATACAAGCGTTTTTTACACTTGACGTCCACATGAGTTCTAACGGATTCATCCTGTTATACATGTATGGTGCTTTTGTTTACCATTGTTAACAATATGGCATGATGTTATTCGACAATTCCTGCACATACGGAGTCATAAAATCATATAACCCGCCTACTTCATGTTAAAACAAATTCTACAGCATCTGGCTCCAAGAGATGTAGCTCAACAAGAAACCAGAAACCAACTGTCCCAAAATAATAGCAAGAAACAAGTGCAGCAATCTGCCCTGCGGTCCTTTGGGTTGCCGGATGAATAAATCCAGCTTTAAGCTCTGCAAAGCCCACCAGGCTAACGCTATACAGATGAGCGATACGATCATAGAGATCAGCGCGGTCATACTCGCCGATTGACTTAACTGTTCAGCCAACTGCTGCTTCCCGTTCATTCGTGATTCCTCCCATCTGCGTCACAGACTTCTTTATAATACTCGGCAAGCGCCTAATTTGCTAGTGCTATTTCTATTCTTAGCATATTTATTTCGACAAAATGTGTATAATCTCTTCTGTTTTGTGAATTTAAAAGGTACTAAATACCTAGCTATTAAACATGAAATAGGACTATACATTTGGAAAATACAACTAAAAAAGGGCTCGATCACAGTGATCGAAGGAAGTAAAGATGTCACTCACCTTCTGTAGGCCCTCTTGGGCAGAAGTCATGAAGTGGTCTCTTTGTCATTCCATCCGTATACTATGCCGAACCCTTTTAAAATTCCACTCAAAATCCAATATTAATTCTTATTGGTTCTGATACTTGTAGCATTCAATCGGTTAAGTGCCCGTTGCAGAGCGACTTCTGCCCGATGATGGTCTATTTGATCCTGCTTACTCTGGAGCCGCAGTTCTGCCCGCTCCCTTGCCGCACGAGCCCGTTCCACATCAATATCTTCGGAACGTTCCGCGCTTTCAGCCAAAATGACCACTTTATCATTGCGGACTTCAATAAAGCCCCCATTGACCGCAATCACTTCGGTTTGACCACCGATTTTAATACGTACCGGTGCAATCTTCAAGGGAGTGACCAAGGGAAGGTGTCCTGGTAAAATCCCAAGATCGCCTTCCGAGCCGCGAACACTGATGCTGTTTACCTGCTCCGTATAGACCAGGCGCTCCGGCGTCACTATCTCTAGTAAATACGTGCTCACTTGAATCCCTCCTGGAAACTGTCCACAGACAGCTCACTTCGTAAGGCTCGGCTATTCTCTGCCTATATGTTTACAAGGTTTTAGCTTTTTCCACTGCTTCTTCAATGGCCCCTACAAAAAGGAAAGCCGCTTCTGGAAGATTGTCATGCTTGCCTTCCAAAATTTCTTTGAAGCTACGTACCGTTTCTTTAACAGGTACATATTTACCTGGGAAGCCGTTAAATGCTTCGGCAACGTGGAAAGGCTGTGAAAGGAAACGCTGGATTTTACGGGCACGTGCTACCAGCATTTTATCTTCTTCACTCAACTCATCCATACCCAGGATCGCGATAATATCCTGAAGCTCATTGTAGCGGGCCAAAATTTGTTTTACCCCTTGTGCTACATTGTAATGCTCTTCACCCACAACGTCTGGCGACAAAATACGGGAACTGGATGCGAGCGGATCAACCGCCGGGTAAATACCCATTTCGGAAATTTTACGTTCCAGGTTCGTTGTAGCATCCAAATGGGCAAACGTCGTAGCAGGAGCCGGGTCAGTGTAGTCATCCGCAGGCACGTAGATTGCCTGAATGGAAGTAACCGAACCTTTTTTAGTAGAAGTAATCCGTTCTTGCAGTTGACCCATCTCCGTTGCCAGCGTTGGCTGGTAACCTACTGCGGAAGGCATACGTCCCAACAGGGCAGAAACCTCAGAGCCTGCTTGGGTGAAGCGGAAAATGTTATCAATAAAGAGCAACACGTCACGGCCTTCTTGGTCACGGAAATATTCCGCCATCGTCAGACCTGTGAGGGCAACACGCAAACGCGCACCTGGAGGCTCGTTCATTTGTCCAAACACCATCGCCGTTTTGTTGATAACGCCGGAATCTCTCATTTCATGGTACAAGTCATTTCCTTCGCGTGTACGTTCACCTACACCCGCAAATACAGAAATACCACCATGCTCCTGAGCGATATTGTTAATCAATTCTTGAATGGTTACGGTTTTACCTACACCCGCGCCACCAAACAACCCGACTTTACCACCCTTGGCATAAGGAGCCAGCAAGTCGATAACTTTAATACCTGTTTCGAGCATCTCTGCTTGAGTTGTCAGTTCTTCGAAAGAAGGCGCTTGACGGTGAATCGGATTTCTTGTTGCTTCACCCATATCAGCACCATTATCAATTGGCGTTCCAAGCACGTTAAATACACGTCCAAGAGTAGCTTCGCCGACAGGTACCGAGATAGGCGCTCCCAGATCTATTGCTTCAGCTCCACGAACCAAACCATCTGTGGAAGACATGGCAATACAACGCACACGGTTGTCACCTAGATGTTTTGAAGCTTCGAGCGTCAGATCAATTTTGACTCCGCTCTCCAGCACAGTCCCAATATGAATGGCATTCAGAATTTCCGGAAGCTGTCCACGTTCAAACTCAACGTCGACAACCGGACCCATGATGCTCACTACGCGTCCTTTGTTCATCTTTTGGTTTCCCTCCTACAAGCTTGCACAGCCGCAAATCCGAACCATTCTGATTTGTTTTGCGCCCGCAATTTATCATAATAGTGTAGACCTTGTTATCAAACAGTCGCAAGAAGTCGCATTAAGACTGAGCGTTAGCCCCTGCAACAATTTCCGTAATTTCCTGGGTAATAGCCGCTTGACGAGCACGGTTATAGGTCAAGGAAAGCTCTCCAATCAACTTGGTAGCATTCTTCGTAGCAGCTCCCATCGCCGTCATTTTCGCTCCCAGCTCACTTGCTTTACCATCCAGCAAAGCGCCGTAAATGAGCGTTTCCGCGTAACGTGGCAGCAATGCTTCCAGTACTCCCTCTGGTGAAGGTTCATACTCGTAGTTAATTGAGGATGAAGCTGTAGCTGACTCCGGTGTTGCCATCGGCAACAAACGATCAACTGTTGGAATTTGAGTCAATGCGTTGACAAAGCGGTTATAGCATAGATAAAGCTCATCAAATTCTTTAAGTTCAAAGCCTTGTACGGCTTTGCTAGCAATCGTTTTGATATCTGCAAATGCAGGTGTATCTGACAGATCGGTTACCGATTCAGCGATAGGGAATTCACGACGTCTGAAATAATCCCGTCCTTTTCGCCCAATGATGAAGATTACAAATTCATCCTGTGAACGGTGACGCTCAGCAATCGTCTGCGTAACCTGTCGCAAAATATTGGCGTTATAACCACCAGCCAGACCACGATCAGATGTAATGATGAGATAAGCCGTCTTTTTAACTGGACGACTCTCCAGCATTGGATGCTTGATGTTATTCGCTCCAGAGGCAATACTACTCACAACTTCTTTAAGCTTTTCCGAGTAAGGTCGAGCTGACTCCGCTTTCTCTTGAGCTCTTCTCAGTTTGGAGGCAGCAACCATTTCCATCGCTTTCGTGATCTGCTTCGAACTCTGCACACTTTTAATCTGACGTTTAATGTCGCGCATACCTTTTGCCATGATTTCACCACCTTCAAGCTTTGGACAAGCCAAAGCTAACTTCATAAGATTAAAATCCAGCCGCACATATGTTAAAGGGCCTGTTATTGAGAGTAAAACATGCCAAGGAAGCCACAACCCAGAGGGTACGCTTCCTTAGACACCTTTCATCATAAACAGGCAAATTCCAATATATTACACCGACGTGGCGAATGATTTCTTGAATTTTTCGATAGCTGCCTTCAAAGCTGCTTCATTATCAGCAACCAAGTCTTTCGTGTCGCGAATAGATTGAAGCACATCCTGATGATCGGACTCCATGAAAGACAGGAAGTCTTTTTCAAAACGTTTTACATCCGATACAGGAATATCATCAAGGAAGCCTTTTACAGCAGTATACAAGCTCACTACTTGTTGCTCTACAGCAAGCGGTTGGTGAACACCTTGTTTCAAAATTTCCATCATGCGTGCGCCACGGTCGAGACGGGCCTTGGTGGATTTATCCAAGTCGGACCCGAATTGGGAGAACGCTTGAAGCTCACGATATTGAGCAAGATCCAGACGCAGGGAACCTGCAACCTTTTTCATCGCTTTAATCTGAGCAGAACCACCTACACGAGATACGGAAATACCTACGTTGATCGCTGGACGTTGGCCTGCATAGAACAAGTCAGCTTCCAGGAATATCTGTCCATCTGTAATGGAAATAACGTTAGTTGGAATATAAGCAGAAACGTCGGAAGCCTGTGTCTCGATGAACGGCAAAGCAGTAAGTGATCCGCCACCCAACTCATCATTCAGCTTCGCTGCACGTTCCAGCAAACGAGAGTGCAGATAGAAAACGTCACCTGGATATGCTTCACGACCCGGTGGACGGCGCAGCAACAGGGAAAGTTCCCGGTAAGCAGACGCTTGTTTAGTCAAATCATCATAAACAACCAGGACATGCTCGCCTTTGTACATAAAGTATTCACCCATGGCACAGCCAGAGTAAGGAGCAATGTACAGCAATGGTGATGGTTCGGAAGCAGATGCCGTAACGACAATCGTGTATTCCAACGCACCATGACGACGCAATGTTTCAACAACTTGAGCAACCGTGGATTGTTTTTGACCAATAGCGACATAAATACATTTCATGCCGTTGCCTTTTTGGTTCAAAATTGCATCGATTGCGATAGAAGTTTTCCCCGTTTGACGGTCACCGATAATCAACTCACGTTGACCACGACCAATCGGAACCATCGCATCAATAGCTTTAATCCCTGTCTGCATAGGCTCATGTACCGATTTACGGGCCATAACGCCTGGAGCCTGACTTTCAACCGGACGGAATTCTGTTGTAGCAATCGGTCCTTTACCGTCAACTGGTTGTCCCAGCGGGTTAACTACACGTCCGATCATTGCTTCGCCTACAGGGACTTGCATGATCTGACCTGTACGTTTTACTTGGCCACCTTCACGAATGTCGGAGAATTGACCCAAAATAACAACACCGACATTGCTTTCTTCCACGTTGAGCGCCAAGCCCAATACGCCAGTGTCGAATTCTACCAATTCACCAGCCATAACTTTTTCCAGTCCGTAGACGCGGGCAATACCGTCGCCGACTTCAACAACAGTGCCGACTTCAACGACCTCGATATCATTTTTATATTGTTCAATCTGACTTTTAATCAATGAACTGATTTCTTCAGGTTTGATACTCAAGTGTGTTCACCCCTATCTTCTATACTCGTCTGTTAAAGGATTTCTCAAGACGATCCAGCTTGCCGGCCAGACTGCCGTCGTACAGTGTATCGCCGATAACCACTTTCAATCCGCCCAGCAGACTCGGGTCCACTATGTTTTCCACACGGATTGTTTTATGTTCACGGGCACCAAATTCTTCGGCTACCGTTGTTTTTTCCTGATCACTTAAAGCATACGTCGAATACACCTTAGCATGGGCAATTCCCAGCTTGTATTCCTGAATCTCAAGGTATCCGGCCAGGAGAGATTCGAACAAATCTGCTCTGCTGCGCTGAATCAACAGCTTAATCGTGTTAATCAGCGACGCAGACAACTTGCCTTCAAAATTGCTAGCCAGTACCTGAAGCTTGACTGCTTCCGTAATGTTAGGAGAATTAATGAATTTACGGATTTCAGCATCCCCCGATACAGCTTCTACAAAAGCACGTAGCTCCTGTTCGGTTTCCATAATGGTCTGTTCCTGCTCTGCTACTTCATACAAAGCTTTCGCATACCGTTTGGCAACTACCGTATCTCGGCTCATGCTTTGCCTCCTACCTCTTTAAGGTATTGGTCGACAAGCTCTCCCTGGACTTGGTCTTCCTTAATTTCCTTTTGAATCAGTTTGGAAGCAATTTGTACCGAAGCTTTACCCACTTCGCTACGCAATTCGGCAACTGCCTTATTACGCTCGCTTGTGATTTCACGAACAGCTTCGTCTTTCAGGCGGACAGCTTCGTCTTTAGCCTGAATAATAATTTGTTCCGCTTGCTTGTTACCTGTTTGTTTTGATTGCTCTATAATATCGTAGGCTTCCTTGCGCGCTTGCTGGAGAGCCTGCTTTTGCTCTTCAACATAAGCAGCAGCCTGTTCACGCGTTTGTGCCGCCTCATTCATTTGCTGTAATACGAGTTGACGCCGCTTTTCCATTACGGAAAAGAGAGGGCCAAATGCATAGCGCGTCAGTAACCAGTACAAGATCAAAAATGCAATGATAGTGAAAACGATACTTGTCCAATTTAAACTCAATTGAAGTCACTCCTTTCCGGTGAACGTCGGTTCTGGATCTTTCATGTTCAAACGAACAAAGAAGGCGCGGATGGCTGTGCCTTCCCCGCCAAACCTTGCTTAGTTCAATTCATTAAGCCTTAGCGTAAAAAATAAATGCCAGAACGACACCGATAATAGGTAGAGCTTCGACCAGACCTACACCGATAAACATAATAGTTTGCAAGGTGGACTTCGCCTCTGGCTGACGAGCGATACCTTCAACTGTTTTACTTACGATCAGACCGTTACCAATACCTGCGCCAAGCGCACCCAAACCTACTGCGATAGCTGCTGCTATTAATGCCCAAGCTCCCATTTTAAAAATCCTCCTTAGAGATGTGTATTTGTATTGTACATGTATTTGCAGTTAAGCGCGAAGCGTACTCCTGAACTTAACTTAAAACTGAAACATAATTTACCTAATGTTCTTCTTCATGTGTGTCAATTGCCTGTGATATATATACGAACGTCAAAATGGTGAAGACGAACGCCTGAATGCTACCGACAAAAATACTGAATCCTTGCCAGACTACGAGTCCCAATACGGAAGCAACCATACCTCCCACACCAAGTGCTGTCATTTTCAACAGAACACTTATCAAAACTTCGCCGGCAAAAATATTACCGAACAGACGCATACCGTGTGTTAATAGTTTTGAGAACTGCTCAATCAAGTTAATTGGCAAAAAGAACGGAAATGGCTGAACGTAATGCTTGAAGTAAGCTTTCGTATTACGGAAGATCCCCAGGAAATGAACCAGAACAAAGATCATCAATGCCAGTCCAATGGACACCCCTGCATCTGCGGTAGGTGATTTCCACCAGCTGATACCTACATGGGCAGCTTCGCCTGGGTGAGACGCCTGTGCTTGTTCTAGTGCTTCTTTCACTGGAATGATTTCATGTCCAAATACTTGGGCACTCTGCACATTATCGAATTCAGTCACAATCCCGAACGGTAACCCCAGCATATTGCCCACGAAAATGAACATGATCAGCGTCATCCCCAAGGAGAGGAATGGCTTCCCTTTTTTCAAATCCATTGTGCTGGAGATCAGTCCTTGAACGAATTCTACGACCCATTCCATAAAATTTTGCAGCTTGCTCGGATTGTCCACAGACAGATTGCGTGTTGCAGCAAATGCCAATCCAAATACAATCGCGCAAGTCACAATAAGCATAATAATGACGGACAAGTCAATGTTAAACCCGCCCAATTCGATAATCGGTGATTCATGCAACATGTTTTCTCACCCCTTTCTCAGTTGAGCCATTATTTTTCCTGTAGTGTGAATATGATGCCTATAATTAGAAGAAGAAATTGTCCAGTCACCAGGCTTGCCATTACAGCGATCTCATGGAAATAGGCTGGAAACTCCATAGCCAGCACCACTGCCAAAATTGAGGTCGCTAATCGAACGCCAAAGCCAATTCCCACCCTTTTCTTCTTTCCTTCACCGGCAGCCGCACTCGCAACCTGTCGAATCTTGTAGGCCATATGTAGCACATTTAGACAGCTTACTCCCGTTCCCAGAATGATTCCGTGAGCAATGTCACGATGTTGGGGCATGAAGGCGGAGACCAGGAAACATAGAGCCATAATCATAAGCGCTACGATCCATAACATCTTTTGCATTCGGGTCATCTCATTCATTTATCCCTCAGTACCTTTCCGATCACAAGGGCAATACTCAATGCGCCTACAACCAAGCCTACGAGAACGCTTACGCCAGTCCAGATCCCAGATCCACCAAGTTTGGCATCAAGCCATTTTCCGGCATAGAAACCACCCAGTGTGCATACCGTCAAATCAATGCCGATCGCGCTCACCAGTCCTATAGCTTTAAAGGCGTTTCCGGTGTTATTTCGGTTGTTGTTTTGCTTGGAAGGTTTGACCACTTTTCTCATGTCACCCCTGCAATTCCAGTCCATTTTACTTAAATATAAGATGCTTTGTCAATTGAGATATTTTAGCGCCCTAAAGTATAAAAATCAGTCGACAAAGCATCTTAAAATGCTGTATCCCTTGGTAACCGTACAGTTTAACTGTATGCTTACCTTGTAAAGATTAATAATTACGGACGAACACCTTTTGTGAACATTGTGTGAAATTGCTCAGGACGTTCTGTTTGAACACCGTAATGGTGAAGAATCGCATTGACAATTCTTACTGATGCCTGTCCATCACCGTAAGGATTCGCTGCCTGACTCATAGACTCATACAATGCAGCATCTGTCAAAAGAGCCTTGGTCCGATTGTACACATTCTCTTCACTTGTACCCACCAGCTCCAAGGTACCCGCTTCGATTCCTTCCGGTCTCTCGGTCGTATCACGCAGCACCAGAACAGGTACTCCGAACGAAGGCGCCTCTTCCTGAAGACCACCAGAATCCGTAAGAATCAGATGCGTGTGTGGATAAAAATTGTGCAGATCCACGACATCCAGCGGATCAATCAGCTTAATACGCGGATGGTTGCCTAAAATCTCAAATGCAGGTTCCTTCACAGCTGGACTCGGATGAACTGGGTAAACAATTGCAATATCCTCAAACTCATCCGCGATCCGCTTAACTGCGTTAAAAATTTGACGATGTGGTTCCCCTTGGGACTCCCGGCGATGTGCTGTCATGAGAATCAGGCGTTTGCCCTGTGCCCAGTCCAGTACAGGGTGCTCGTAGTCCTGGCGAACTGTATACTGAAAGACATCTGTAACTGTATTACCTGTTACATATATTCGCGATTCAGGTTTATTTTCCTTCCGCAAATTGCCAGCTGATAAAGAAGTAGGTGAAAAATGCAAATCGGACAACACGCCTGTGAGCTGACGATTCATTTCTTCTGGATATGGAGAAAGCTTGTTCCACGTCCGCAGACCTGCTTCCACATGCCCTACTTCAATTTGCTGCATAAAGGCCGCATAGCTGGCCAGGAAAGTCGTCAGTGTGTCGCCGTGAACCAACACAATATCAGGTTTGGCCTCACGCAATACAGGCTCCAGACCTTGAAGTACACGTATCGAGATTTCATTGAGGGTCTGGCGATCCTTCATTACATCCAGATCATAGTCAGGGTGAATATTAAAAACCTCCAGAACCTGATCAAGCATCTGGCGATGTTGAGCTGTAACGCATACCACGGACTCGATATGCTCCGGATGACGCTGAAGCTCCAAGATAAGAGGAGCCATCTTAATCGCTTCCGGACGCACACCGAAAATGGTCATCACTTTGATTTTAGACATTTTCTGTTGAACCCCTTTTCATAATAGACGTCTGCTTCCCAGATCTTCTGTGATCCAGATATATGTTCTATCTTAGCATCCATAGATGGTGCCAAATTGCCAAAAGCAGTCTACTTAGTTCCGTACAAGCGGTCGCCCGCATCTCCAAGGCCTGGAATAATGTAACCATGATCATCCAAACGCTCGTCCAGTGCAGCGACATAAATGTCCACATCAGGATGCGCATCCTGCACAGCTTTCACTCCTTCAGGAGCGGCAATCAGATTCATCATTTTAATTTGAGTACAGCCTCTTTTTTTCAACACATCAATCGCTGCAATCGCCGACCCGCCCGTTGCCAGCATGGGATCAATCACGATCAATTCACGTTCAGTTACATCCGTAGGCAGCTTCGTATAATATTCTACTGGTTGCAATGTCTCAGGATCACGGAACAACCCCACATGCCCTACCTTTGCGGCTGGCAAAAGCTTTACGACACCATCCAGCATACCTAAACCTGCACGCAAAATCGGAATAAGGCCCAGCATACGACCAGAAATCACTTTACCTTCTGTTTCAGCAACTGGAGTCTGCACCGTAATGCTCTCCAGTGGTATATCCCTTGTAATTTCATAAGCCATCAATGTTGCTACTTCATCAACCAATTCGCGGAAATCTTTCGTGTTGGTCCGCACATCGCGGATAAATGTAAGTTTGTGTTGGATCAAAGGGTGATCGCAAACCACCAGTTTTGCCATGATATATTCCCTCCGGTATTATCGTCACGTTCTTCCGCATCAGCACATCGAACATCCTGATTCGAAAGGATCTATGTAACCTATTTGTACAAACCAAATAAGCACAGATGCAATGCGTGCCTGTAAATCCTGTTTATTATAACATTCCCTTGGTTGATTTAACACCTGCCACCACAACCTTTTGTCAAGGGAAAGATATGACATGCAAAATACTTGGCAGGCCCCATTTCGTGTGACTTTTGTCATATAAAATCACATCAAAAAGGCTCTGACGGCCCTTGACCGTCAAAGCCTTTTCAGCTTCAAGTTTCCCACCTAAGGTATAGTCTCTACATCCCCATGCAGCATATTTTACCTATACTTCAGATTGTCCCATGCTTCCTGAAATTGCTGAAGCATTTCGTCTTTCGTAATAACTCCTGCAATATAGGCTTGCATACTACTGCTTAAATCCTGATTCAACCCCTTCGGGAAGCGCTGGAAGTTCCAACTCCATATCTTGCCTTCTCTCACATGCCGGGATATTTCCGCACCTAAATCACCTGTGGTCTCGTCACTGGACTTGATACTTTTGAAAGCGGGAACGAACTTAAACTCCTTGGTGATATAATGCTTGCCGGTTTCCGATGTGACCAGCCAGTTGAGAAATTCTTTTGCTTCCTGCTTCACAGGTGAGTTTTTATTGACCACCCAGTTCGAGGCCACTCCCACAGCGAGTTTGTCTCCAGCGGAGGAGTCATTGTCTATAGGTGTAGGAAGAATACCCAAATTCAAGTTAGGATTAATTCCATCTATTTGCGGCTGCGTCCAGTTTCCCTGGTGCATCATAGCAGCCTTGCCTGTCGAAAACAGGGTCACTTGTGTGTTGTAGTCTGTCGTGAGCGGATTAGGATTTCCGTATTTTAAAGTCAGGTCAAGCAATTTCACCCACTGATCAAACACGGTGTTACCAGGGATGCGAGCAGTTCCTTTATTTAAATCGGCAACGTAGCTTTCCGGGTTTGGCTGTCTGGCAAAGGGGATATTGATAAAATGGTTTCCCAGAACCCACCACTCTGCATAGCCGTTAGCAAAAGGGATAATCCCTGACGCTTTCAGTTGCTTGGCCGTTTCCTCCAATTGATCAATCGTCTGAGGCAGTTTGGTGATACCCGCTTTTTTAAACAAATCTTTGTTATAGACAAAACCAAATCCCTCCAGGTTCATAGGCTGTCCATACATCTTGCCGTTAACTGTCATTGGCTTACGAGCAAAATCATCCAGGTCCTTCACCCATGGCTGATCCGACAAATCCTCCAAGTACTCAAACCACGTATCGCGATCCTGGTAGCCTTCATTTGTGAAAATGTCCGGCTGATCGCCTGAGGCGAATTTAGCCTTCAACGAGGCACCGTAGTCCGTCCCACCACCGACAGATTGGATATCCAGCTTGATGCCAGGATGCGTTCTTTCATATTCAGCCTTCAGCTTGTTCAACGGCTCCGAAATCTCCACTTTAAATTGATAAATGTGTATCGTTTTAGTCCCAGTCTGTTGAGCCTTCGTATTACCACAACCTGCAAGCATACATGTGAGCAACAACATCAGGGAGATGACAAGCAACACTGTCTTTTTCATCCGATATCCCTCCCATCAGCCTTTAACCGCTCCGGCTGCAATGCCAGAAACGATATATTTTTGCATCACCAGAAAAAAGACAACGATTGGCGTGATTCCAAGTACCAATGCCGGCAGTGCCAAGTCCCATTGCTTGGTATATTGACCAAACAGCATATAGGTCGCAATCGGAATCGTACGCAGCTCAGGGTCGTTCAAAATGAGTGAAGGCAGCAGATAGTCGTTCCAGATCCATAACGTGTTCAAAATAAGTACGGTCACGAACATAGGGAGCAGCAATGGACAAACGATGCGAAAGAACACCCCATAACGAGAGGACCCGTCCACTCTTGCCGCTTGCTCGACCTCAATAGGCACGGTTTTAATAAAACCATGAAACAGAAACACCGATAGAGGCGCTCCAAAACCCAAATAGCACAAAATCAGTCCTGGTATGCTGTTGTTCAGGCTTAACACATTGGACACTTCCATAAGCGGCAACATAATCGATTGGAAAGGCACGACCATCGCGGCCACAAGCAAACCGAACAGGAACCGATTAAAAAAAGTGTCATGCCGAACCATTTGGTAGGCGGCCATCGAGCTGATCAGCAGCAGAAGCGCATTGCTGACGATCGTGACGATCAGGGAATTCCCGAGTGCGGTGGGAAAGTTTATTTTATTCCAGGCATTAGCATAGTTCTCAAAACGGAAGGTTATCGGCCACGATGCGGAATGGGCCAAAATATCTCCAAAAGATTTAACGGAGTTCACAAGCAAAAAGTAGAACGGAACTAGAAAGACCAACCCAACCACAATAAGTAATATTTCAGCTACCCGTGTGCTTAAACGATAGTTCGATGTTTTTCCCATTACATTTCGACCTCCTTTTTCTTCGTGAGACGCACCTGAATGCTGGTAATGATCGCAACGACCACGAAGAAAATCATAGCCTTGGCAGTCCCCAATCCAAGTCGATTATTTGTAAACGCTTCATTATATATATCCAACGCTACAGACTCTGTCGCCTTGAACGGTCCCCCCTTTGTCAAAGCCAAATTCAACTCAAATACTTTAAAGGACCAGGATATCGCTAGGAACAAGCAGACGGTCACTGCTGGCATAATAAGCGGCACCACAATATGGCGCAAAATCTGTCTACGGCTCGCACCGTCGATTTGCGCCGATTCAATAAGGGAGTGCGGGACATTATTTAGAGAGGATATGTAAATAACCATGAGATAACCTGCGTACTGCCACACAAATACAATCACAGTCCCCCAAAAAGCAGTCGGTCCATCACCCAACCACGGCAATTTGAAAAAGGAAAGCCCTGTCGCCTCGCCCACCGCAGAAAAACCGCGTACAAATATAAACTGCCAGATAAAGCCGAGTAGCAAACCGCCGATCATATTAGGCATAAAAAACACCGTTCGCAGTGCATTGCGGGTACGCAATGGTTTTGTAAGCGCATAGGCCAGGAAAAAGCCAACCAGATTCGTTAGAATGACGACACATACGGTAAAACGGACCGTAAACCAGAAAGCATTACGGAAATCTGGATCATCTCTAAAAATATGAATGTAATTCCCTAGCCCGAGCCATCGGACATGTTCAGATACGCCATCCCAGTTCGTCATGGAATAATAAAGCCCCAGCAGAAACGGAATGACCATAATCAAGACGAAAAACAACGCCATCGGTCCCACAAATATGAGCTGCTGCAATAATTGCGCGGATTTTCTTTGACTCAATGCAATCACTCCTTTGTCGTAGATCTTGAAGGAAAATGCGCATAATCCTTACTGTAATCGCTTATTACCCAAAAACGCAGGTTCCGAGTCGTTTGAAATCAAAAAAAAGGCCTTTTCCCCTCCACGAATGGAAGGGAAAAAGCCTTATAAACATAAAGAATATGAAATGACGACGAATTAGTATTGCGTTCCTGGATAGATCGGGAACTTATCTGTCAACTCGCCAACCGCTTGGCTTGCTTTGGACAATACCGTGTCATCTTTTGGATTTTTAAGGGTGTCCGCAATAATTTTACCAATCTTAACCATAGCCTCTTCATCCATACCACGAGAAGTTGCAGCAGGTGTACCAATACGGATGCCGCTGGTAACGAACGGACTTGTTGGGTCAAACGGAATGGCGTTTTTGTTGACCGTGATCCCCACGGAATCCAACACATGCTCCGCTTCTTTACCTGTAATATTCAAATTACGTGTATCCAGCAGCATCAAGTGATTATCCGTACCCCCGGATACAATGTTAATCCCCTCTGCCAGTAGTGTTTCGGCCAGCACCTGTGCGTTGCGAACTACGTTTTGCGCATAGGTTTTGAATGATGGCTGGAGCGCTTCACCCAAAGCAACCGCTTTGGATGCGATCACGTGCATCAGTGGTCCGCCTTGAGTACCCGGGAAGATAGCTTTATCAATCGCTTGCGCCCATGCTTTGCGGGTCAGAATCAGACCCCCGCGCGGACCACGCAGCGTTTTGTGTGTCGTTGTTGTCACAAATTGGGCATGAGGAACTGGACTTGGGTGGATTCCTGCTGCCACGAGACCAGCGATATGCGCCATATCCACCATGAACAACGCACCTACGTCATTAGCGATAGAAGCAAAAGCTTCAAAATCAATAGTACGCGGATATGCACTTGCACCAGCTACGATCAGACGAGGGCGGTGCTTGAAAGCTGCTTTGCGCACTTCATCGTAGTCGATGCGGAAGTTGTCTTCACGCACACCGTAAGCGGCAAAGTTGTACAACAAGCCGGAGGCATTAACCGGGCTTCCGTGTGTTAAGTGGCCGCCATGCGCCAGATTCATACCCAGTACAGTATCACCAGGTTGAAGAGCAGCCAGATATACCGCCATATTAGCTTGTGCTCCAGAGTGAGGCTGCACGTTCGCATGCTCGGCACCGAATAGTTCTTTCGCGCGATCACGTGCAATATCTTCAACGACATCGACATGCTCACAGCCACCATAATAGCGTTTGTTCGGATAACCTTCAGCATATTTATTGGTAAGCACGGAGCCCATGGCTTCCATTACTGCTTCGCTGACGATGTTTTCGGATGCGATCAGCTCGATATTGTGGCGTTGCCTTTTGAGTTCAAGCCCCATTGCTTCCATCACTGCCGGGTCACTTTTACGCAGATGTTCCATCAT
Organism: Paenibacillus sp. N119s; assembly: GCF_059447605.1. Classification (NCBI taxonomy): domain Bacteria; kingdom Bacillati; phylum Bacillota; class Bacilli; order Caryophanales; family Paenibacillaceae; genus Paenibacillus; species Paenibacillus sp. N119s. Next base: position 30,673 of record NZ_JCAJRU010000008.1, read on the forward strand.
GATTGATTACTCCCTCTCCATGGTCAAATTGTTGGGCATACAAGCAAATGCCTGCTCCTCTGTTGGGTACCTCATCATCAATGCAAAGAAATCAGTACAAACATGCCGACATGCCAAATGCTAATCGCAGTTTCCGCCGGCTTCTTGTTCCAGACTGTACACTGCCCGTTGTCCGCCAATAAGTGGAGGACGAGTGAACGCAGCCGTCACACGTGCTTCACCAATCCAGCGAAGGCTTGGGCGAAACGGAACGGCAATCGGGCGCAGATGCATGCCAATCAGCGTTTCGCCGATGTCTATCCCGGCATGAGCCTGTACGTTCGCTGCCAGACACGCATCGTCCATAGAACGATAGGCAACGGTAGCCATAGACCCCCCTGCTGTACGAACAGGAACGGCCGCAACCTCCATCAGTCCTAATCGTTCCAGTAGAGAACGTTCAACAACCAGCGCTCGGTTCAAGTGCTCACAGCATTGAAACGCCACATCAAAGCCATACTCTCTGCGAACGGACTCTACTCCAGACAACACTTGCTGAGCCACGTCGAGCGCCCCTGCCGTGCCGATGCGACTTCCAGCCACTTCACTCGTGCTTGCGCCAATAACCAGCAGGCGACCCGCTTTGAGACTGGCTGCCTCTGCAATTTCCCCCACGACAGAAGCGGTCTGTGCTTCGAGTGAAATCTCATGATCCAATTGTTCTACCATTGGAACCTCCTTTGGTTGAACAGCCTCTCAGAGACTAGGCATGGTCTATGCCCCGAGTTCAACACACTCTCTCCTGATCACAATCTGACTATATTATAGCCGATGTTTCAGATTTCGAGCAGAAAAAATGGAAGAACAAGAAGACAACAGAAAATCTGCTGTAGCTCGTATACGAAAAAAGAGCAGTCCACACCTATGTGGAATTGCTCTTTTGCCCAGGCGACCGGCCGTATATCCGATGCTCCACCGTGGTTAATCCCACTTTTGTCGCCAGTTACACCGGATGCTCATTTTTCCACCTTATCTTAACGGATTAGCTGCTGAAAATCAACAAATTCCGTACAAAATAGAGGGATAGTGCCTATTTCATTCGGAAGAACCCTTTAACTTGTCCAACAACTTATGCAAAGCCGTACGGATTTCCGCTGCTGTAACATCGTAGTCCTCCCGCGAACCGCCAAACGGATCTGAGATATCGAAGCCCGGAATCCGTTGATGCAATTCAATTATACGTTCACGTTCCTCCGCCGATAGCTCTTGTCCCAATGAAGCCATCAACTGCTGTGAAGCATACAAGCCATCTAACTCCTGTACATCATTCAGCACTGCTTCCCGGTCTTCCACATATTCCTTAAGCGTAAATACTTTGCCCGCCGTTTGGGGAAACCGCTGAACGACATGCTGTTTATGTCCTTGCGTCAAGGTTAAGATCAGATGTGCCCACTCGGCAAGCCCGTCGCTTAAAGGGGTTGAAGTGATCTGATCGGTAATATCGTGATCACGCAGAACCGCCTCTGCATGTCGGGATATCGGCGTGCCTTCCATCGCAGCTACTCCCGCAGAACGCACGTCCAGTTCCAATCCATGCTCAGCAGCTAGTTTACGCAGCATCCCCTCAGCCATTGGACTGCGACAAGTGTTCCCTGTGCATACAAATAAAATATTCTTCAACGCCTTCACCCCCCGTATGTTAAAAATATATAAACAGAGGATTACTAAAATCCTGTATTTATTTTACACTGTCCACGTTAAAATCAAAACATAAACATAAAGCCGAATGCCAGTAATATAGCACCACCCACCGCTTCTCCATAATCCCCCAGATTGCGGCTGACCTTGCGCCCCAGCAACAGACCCAGCATGGCCATCGCTCCTCCGCAAAAGCCAAAGGCCAGGACAGTCAGTACCAGATCACTCTGGAACATCCCTAAAGACACTCCTACAGAAAATGAGTCAATGCTCACCCCAAGCGCAAATAGCAAAAGACCCAAAGGCGACCGATGATCCAACACCTGTACGCCGTCCCCTTTAAAGGAGTTATATACCATATGCCCGCCCAAAAGGATGAGTAATCCCCCTGCGAAATAGGTCGTCACATGGCCTAATAAAGAACTCATATAATGGCCTGTGAACATTCCCAGCAATGGCATCAGAATGTGAAAAAAGCCAATCACAATACTGATGCGCAGCACGTCTCGCAGGCGTATCCCCTTCATACCGATCCCTACGCCCAGCGACAGCGCATCCATCCCTAGCGCTACCGCCATGATCAGAATCGTTACAACCTGCCCAGCATCGGCAGAGGCTGCCAGCATATCCATCCCTCCATTGTCCGTCTGTTCTTGTACACGTTATGCGGACAAGGGGCAAATCAGTACAAGCAGGCACTGAAAAGACCCGAAACAGCGACGAGGAAAGAGAAGAAATTAAAAGAAGAAGCTTCATTTTTTACGGATGCTACAGACAGATGATTCGATGACCTGCCGCTTTAAGCAGTCGATTCATAACGGCGTCTCCCAATCCTTTTGGCGGACAGGCTTCCGCCAAAATGTAGGTAACGCCGTCCTCATCGCAGCGGCGCAGCACGCCGTATAGACGTTGCGCCGCCTCATGAAGCGCGTCCAGCCTGCCCAGCGTGTAGACTCGTTCTCCGGCATAGCCGGCGGCATGGTCGTCGAACGCGAGCACCGCTGTGCGCTCTCCGCGCGCGGCAGCCTCCGCCAGCGCGGCGCGAATCCAGCCCGTCACTTCATCAGACGACGGGCCTTGTACCACACTCAAGCGGCCTCGCGGCGCATAGTGTGTATACTTCATGCCTGGCGAGCGCGGTGCCAGGCTATCGGCGTCCTGCCCCGGTGTGGCAGCCAACGCTGGGTCCAATACGACGGCGCGAGCAACCGCAGCGAGCTGTTCAGCCGTCACGCCGCCGGGGCGCAGAATGGTGACGGTTCCGTCGTCACCGACTTGCACTACCGTGGACTCCAGTCCCACCCCCGTGGGACCTCCGTCCAAAATGCCGCCGATGCGGCCCTCCAGGTCCTCCAGCACATGCTGTGCCAAGGTAGGACTGGGTCTTCCCGAGCGGTTGGCGCTTGGTGCAGCCAGCGGACAACCGGCCTCCGTGATCAAGCGCAGCGCGATCGGATGATCTGGCATGCGCACACCGACCGTGTCCAGTCCGGCTGTCACACGTGATGATAGTGCCTGTGACACTACTGGCAATACGAGAGTCAGTGGTCCTGGCCAAAAGGCATTCATCAGCGCTCGGGCTGTATCGTTTATTTCTGCTACCATCCCGTTTAATTGAGCAGCATCGGAAATATGGACAATGAGCGGGTTGTCGGAAGGGCGTCCTTTAGCAGCAAATACCGCCTCCACTGCTTTAGTGCTGCGCGCATCAGCTCCTAGTCCGTACACAGTTTCCGTAGGGAAGGCTACCGTCTCTCCAGCCTGAAGAAGTAGGGCGGCCTCTCGTATGCCCTCTTCCGCAGCGATTGGAGCCTGTCCAGCCGAAACTCCGTCAGAACCATTCCCATCAGCGTTGTTCACAGAACCAACGGAATCCGCTTTTTCCACCTCAGCAGACGATATAGTTGATATAGTCATATCTTCTTTAGGAACCAAGCACCTTACGTCCCACCAGTGTGTGTGAGAAGGCTGTAACGCCTGCTTCTGCGCAGCTTTTTCCTTTTTCACAAGACCTGCGTGCATATCTTGCATTTGATTCACTTTATCGCTCATATTAGATCATCCCATATCTTATTGTCATACAGGCCAGTGCATCTCCCTGATCCTTAAAAATCTACTGTAACAAATCAGTTCAAATTGGCTCTGCCATCTGTATATCTATCGTAAGTTCCATTATAACATATGGGGAAACTTACACTCGCCGTTCTCTTTTTCACAGCTCTGGCGAAGCACTTAGGCAAACAAGCCACTCACCCAGCTCCACAGCCCCGTAAGGGCATCCCACAGAAAAAAGCGTACTTCTGGCTCCTTCCCATTCCCCTTCGTTCGACTGTCTCCATGATTCGTTTTTGCCGATACAGTTTGCGCTGCTGCTTCACCACTACCTGCATCAATAAAACACAACGGCGGGAACAGTACACACCACCAATTTTGTCCTTTTCCTTGCCCCAGTGTAACACGAAGCGCCTCATAATTCCCTGCCGGATAGACAAGCCCCCCGTACATTTTCGTCGGAAAAGGTACACTTGCCAGCTCTACCTGATGAGCATACGCTATACCGCGACGAGCAAGTTCAGCACCTACCAAACGATCAATTTCAGGTAAATGTGCGTCAATCAATACTCTGGCTTGATTCAGGCTTTGTGGATTGTCCAACTCACCCACCCATGTATTCATCTGCTGCACAATAGCGTCCCGTATTTCGCGCTTAACCAACTGATCCTCTGGACGATCGGAATTAGCTAAAATACGCAGTCGAATGGAATCGTGCGGAATGACCTTCAATCCTGAAGTGGTCACTCCAGACGTTACAGCTCCTCTTGCCCCTGTGGTCATCGCAGCATCCGTCTTTTGGCCTTCCCAAGACATCATTAATATCGAAATACAAAAGAGTATCATTGCAACTTGCTTTATCCAACTGCTCATCTTCGTTCCCCCCAAACCCAAACTCTATCATGTCTATCAGTCTGTCCGGTTTGGGAGAGTCTAAACCTATGAATCTCTTAAAAAATCGGGCATCGCAAACTTATCGTCACCTAGAAATATAAAAAAAGCCCAGATTTCATAATCTGGACTCTTTCATTTCACCGTTTCATCTCATAAAATACCCATCAGCTTTTAGCTGCAATTACCTGCACTAAGCTTTTTTCGCCTTCGTCAAGCTTACTCTGGAAGGCTGCGGCAGGTCATCTTCCAGTTCTTGGCCATGGACCTTAATACTCATAACCAGGCCAATACTAGCCATGTTAATAAGCAACGAGGTACCCCCATAGCTTATGAACGGAAGCGTAATTCCCGTAAGTGGCATAATGCCCAGAAACGCACCAATATTCTCAAAAATCTGATACAGCAACATGGACACAATCCCGACAATAATATACGGGCCAGCCCGATCCCGGCATTCCAGTGAAATCAGGATCATTCGATGTATCAATATAAAATATAGCAATAGCAGAACGGATGAACCTACGAATCCAAACTCCTCGGCTACAACTACAAAAATAGAATCCGCATACGTATAAGGAACACGCCCGGACTGTACCGAGGTTCCTTGCAAAAAGCCCTTACCCATCATCCCGCCGGAAGCGATTGCCAGTTTGGCATTTTTGGTATGATAAGATGCCTTCGCGGTTGCTTTATCCGGTACCAGCCAAGGGTCCAAACGCTCTACCCAGTGACTACGGCCAATCCCCTTCATAAAGGAATCAATCTCATCGTGAAACGAAATATACGCTTTGATCCCCCCGCCAACGGCGACTGCAAAAACGATAAACCCGATCAGCGCATGGGATGCCTTCACATTACCAATCCATAGCATCCCAATGACGATGACAATGTAACCAAGCGCATTACCCAAGTCATTTTGTGCCATGACCATGGCAAACGGGACAAAGCTGACCAGTGCAACTGGAAGCACATCCTGAACAAAATACAGCTTGCTTTTGCGTTTTTTAACCAGCATGTACGTCAAAAAAATGATAAGAACCAGCTTGAATACCTCAGCAGGCTGAAGATTCAAACCGCCAATTTTCAAGAACCCTTGAGAGTTATTAACCGTCCCGCCAAAAAAGCCGAGAATCAACAGAAAGATTCCGCCTCCATATACATACAAGGCTTTTTTAATGAATATCCGAAAATCGACTATCGCTAAACCCAAGATCACTACAAAGCCCAATATATAATACCCGATCATCTTCTGGTAATCGTTGCCGTGTTCTGCCAGGTTTGTAGGCCCCCTACCAGCACTGTATACCGTTATAATACTAATCGCCATGAGCAAAACCAGAATAAAAATAACCGGACCATCAACTTTTTTCAATTTCTGAAGCATGATTTCCCCCTGAGCCGTTTCTCGGTCATACTCCTCTTATTCTAAAGGAAAGACTCGCAAAAAGAAAATGCAGCATTACTCCGAGACACCAAGGACATGTCGCTCGATCCCAGCAAGGTCAGGAATGATTAAAATATTCCTCCAATGACCTGCCTGTTCCAGTAGATCAGCCACGTCTCTGGCCTGTCCCATCCCCAGCTCAAACCCGATTAGCCGGGGGGGAGTCTGAAGGAGTCCCAACTGCTCTAGCATGGCCCGATACGGGCCAAGCCCGTCAGGACCTCCGTCCAGCGCCATCCGCGGCTCATGGTCGCGCACTTCCGGCTGCAAGCCAGCGATGTCAGCAGCCGGAATATATGGCGGGTTGGACACAAGGATGTCCACCGCCATGCCGGCAAACGGCCTTAGCAGATCGCCCTCGCGGAATTCTACGGATGCGCCGTTATGAGCGGCGTTCTGAGCCGCCATTTTGAGCGCAGCGGCTGAAATATCCCCCGCCGCCACATGCCAGCGCGGCCGCTCAGCCGCCAGCGTCACGGCAATCGCGCCGCTGCCCGTGCCGATGTCAAGCGCGTGCGGAGCGCCGCTTGACCACAGCCGGTCGCCGTGCTGAAGTATCGCTTCGACGAGCAATTCTGTCTCAGGGCGCGGAATCAGCACCGACGGTGAAACTGCGAACGGGCGGCCGTAAAATTCCTGCCGTCCGATAATATACTGCACCGGTTCTCCCGCAGCTTTGCGGGCGATGATCCGTTCCCATGCCTTCTTGACGGAGGAAGGGAACGGATCACCCAATGCAGCGTAGAATCTCGTTCCCTCCAGCCCAAGCGCATGTTCAAGCAGCAGGCGGGCATTATGCTGCGGCTCCAACACGCCGCAACTTCCCAAAAAAGAAGAAGCCTCAACTAAGGCTTCTCTGATACTCATGTTCCGTTCCGGCGGCATCCGATACACACAATCGCGTTCGTTCCCCAAAACTTAAACCTCTTGTTCCATCAAATCAGCCTGCTCTGCAATGGTGAGTGCTGATACGATTTCTTCGATCTCTCCATTCATCACCTGATCCAGCTTATGCATGGTCAGACCAATGCGATGATCCGTTACACGGCTTTGCGGGAAGTTGTAGGTACGTATACGCTCACTGCGGTCCCCGGTACCTACTTTGCTCTTACGCTCGCCTGCATATTTGGCTTCCTCTTCCTGACGCATCATATCCGAAATACGGGCACGCAAAACTTGCAGCGCCTTCTCCTTGTTGGAGTTCTGGGACTTGCCGTCCTGACAGGTTGCCACAATACCTGTTGGCATATGCGTTACACGCACCGCCGACTTGGTTGTATTAACGGATTGACCGCCCGCACCACTGGAGCAGAAAGTATCCACGCGGATATCCTTGTCTAAAATTTCGATATCCACTTCCTCTGCCTCTGGCATCACGGACACCGTAGAGGTAGATGTATGAATACGTCCACCGGATTCTGTAGTCGGAATCCGCTGTACACGGTGTGCGCCACTTTCGAATTTCATTTTGCTGTATGCACCGCGTCCGTTAATCATGAAGATAACCTCTTTAAAACCTCCAAGGTCATTCATGTTCGCATCCATCAGTTCTACACGCCAGCCTTGGGCATCTGCATAACGGGTGTACATCCGGTACAAGTCCGCTGCAAACAGCGCGGCCTCGTCACCGCCCGCAGCACCACGAATTTCAATAATAACGTTCTTATCATCGTTCGGGTCCTTCGGCAGCAGCAAAATACGAATTTTCTCGTCCAGCTCCCGCTTACGGGCACTCAGTTCTTCAATCTCCATTTTGACCATTTCACGCATCTCGTCGTCCAGCTTTTCAGCCTGCATGGCTTTAGCAGCGTCCAGCTCCTCAACGACAGTTTTATATTCGGTATATGCTTCATAAGCAGGCTGTAAATCAGACTGTTCTTTGGAATAATCTCTAAGTTTTTTGCTATCGTTCGCCACATCCGGATCGCAGAGCAGTTCGCTCAGTTTATCGTAGCGGTCCGCCAATGATTGCAATCGGTCCAACAAGCGATTCACCTCTTCAGTTAAATTAATATGAAACCAGCATAAATTCGCTGGCTACAGCTCTTTATTATAACAACTTTTCGATTAATTAGCTACATAAAATACTTGCTAATTTAGGTTTTTGCAAAAATTCGCAAATCACTTGAAGTCGAATACACCAAATCTCTTTTAGCGCTTTGTATAACAAGCTTCCAACTAAGAAAAAAATGCGAGTCAAATAAAAAGCCGCCGCCCGGGACAGGCAGCGACTACGTAACTGATATATATATAGGAAACCCATATATATTTACCTAATATGTTTATATATAAACACTGGTACTATACACTGAAATGCATACTAGACATTAAAACGGAAATGCATAACGTCTCCGTCCTGCACCACATATTCCTTGCCTTCCAAACGAAGCTGACCACGTTCTTTGGCCCCGTTCATAGAACCAGCAGCGACCAAATCATCATAGGATACAACCTCAGCGCGAATAAATCCGCGTTCAAAATCCGAGTGGATTACGCCGGCAGCGCCAGGTGCTTTGGTTCCTTTGTGAATCGTCCATGCGCGCACTTCCTGCACACCTGCTGTAAAATACGTATACAGCCCCAACAAGCGGTAAGCTGCTTTGATCAGACGGTTCAGACCGGATTCAGCCAGCCCCAGTTCCTCCAGGAACATTGCCTTGTCTTCGCCTTCCAGTTCGGCAATTTCAGCCTCTACTTTGGCGCTGATCGGTACCACTTCAGCATTTTCCGCTATCGCAAATTCACGTACCTTTTGCACATATGGATTGCTGTCCGCTTCCGTTACACCATCTTCACTGACATTAGCCGCATACAGTACAGGCTTCATCGTGAGCAAATGAAGGTCACGTATAATCAGCTTTTCATCTTCTGTCAATTCTACGCTACGTGCAGGCTTGTCAGCATACAGCGATTCCTTGATCCGCTCCAGCACTTCAACTTCTTGGGCGTACTGCTTGTTACCGCCCTTCATGTTCTTGCGGGAACGCTCAATGCGCTTGTCTACACTTTCGATATCCGCCAGAATCAATTCCAAATTGATCGTTTGAATGTCGCTGATCGGGTCAATTTTGCCGTCCACATGAGTAATATTCTCATCTTCAAAGCAGCGTACCACATGAACAATGGCATCTACTTCACGAATATGAGCCAAAAATTTGTTACCCAAACCCTCACCTTTACTGGCGCCTCGTACAAGTCCAGCAATATCAACAAACTCAAAAGCCGTTGGCACCGTTTTGTTTGGTACTACCAGTTCAGTCAGTTTATCCAGCCGCTCATCCGGTACTTCAACAACTCCTACATTGGGGTCAATTGTACAAAATGGATAGTTTGCGGATTCCGCTCCCGCCTGCGTTATTGCGTTAAACAGTGTTGATTTGCCCACGTTCGGCAAGCCCACGATCCCCGCTTTTAAAGCCATAATCAGAACAACTCCCGTTTATATAAAATATGCGTTATACCATCTGTCAGTTTACCAACCCACATTATATAGGAGAACCTATACATGCGGCAAGCATATGACTGTGAATTTAGGATTTTGCTGCATCCCTATACCCTATTTAGATATTTATTTAGATTTCCTTGCTCATCTGGATATCCGTAACCCGATAACCCGACTTGCGATATACATGCAAAGCCCGCTCATTATGCCCGAATACATGCAGACCGATGCGAACCGCACCCAGCCTCCGAGCTTCTTGTTCCAACGCCTGCATCGTCAACGTACCCAGACCTCGTCCCTGATATGAATCGTAAACGAGAATATCCAGCAAAAAGGCCTCTTTGCCCTGCGTACCTTCTGTAATATTGAACCAGATATATCCCACTTCCTCCGGGCCCTGACCCGCACTACCTGAATATTCAAGCATGTACAGGTGAGCATGGGGTGTATCCAGCCTTTGTGGCAAATAGGTTGCAAAGCTTTCCTTTGCCCGTTCCGGTGCCTCTTCCACCGTCCACGTGCCTGCCTGGATTTTCTCCTCCGCATAATCCGCGAGCGAGCGCTGCTCAAAGCGTTCATACTGCTCGGCGTTCATCGGAACCAACTTGATGAATCCACTCATCCGTTCACCTTCCTTCTTAGTCTGGTCGTATCTTTAAGACCTTCAATCTCTGCTACTCCGATGCCGAACATGACTGTACGCAATTCCAGCTCCACTTGCTCCAATCGCGCTTCCAGCGCCTCGCTTGAGGTGACCGCCGAGCCAAGCAAAGAGCGACCAAAGCCTGCCATGTCAGCGCCCAAAGCAAGTGCCTTCGCAGCATCGACACCATTTTTTAGTCCACCGCTACCGATCAGAGTGCCATTAGGCTGAGCTGCTCTAACCTCCACGATACAATCAGCGGTCGAATTGCCCCAATCCGCAAATGCCTCCGCCGCTGCACGGCGTACAGGATCAGGATTACGAAATTTCTCCACCTGGCTCCAGCTTGTCCCGCCCGCACCAGCCACATCAATAAAAGCGGCGCCTGCATCGTACAATCTCGATGCTGTCTCGCCATCTATGCCCCAGCCTACTTCCTTCACACCTACAGGCACCGAAAGACGATGACACAACTCCCTGATGCGATCAAGCAGTCCGCTAAAATCCAAATTCCCTTCCGGTTGGAAAATCTCCTGCAATCCGTTCAAATGCAGCACCAACATATCCGCTCCGGCAATTTCCACTGCACGTTGGCAATCGTCCACACCAAATCCGTAGTTGAGCTGCACTGCTCCCAGATTGGCAAGGATCGGAATGCTCGGCGCTAGACGGCGGACTGCAAAGGTTGAAGCCAGTTCTTCTTTTTCCACCGCAGCTCGTACAGAGCCGACGCCCAACGCCCAGCCGCGTCTCTCTGCGGTCTCTGCCAATCGCTCATTAATCGCTCCTGTCTCCGCGCTGCCGCCAGTCATAGAACTGATGAGCAGCGGTGTCCGTACAGCGCGTCCCATAAAAGTTGTATCCAGACGCACCTCGTCAAAATGCAGCTCAGGCAAAGCGCAGTGCTTAAAAGCATAGCGCTCCAGTCCGCTGGTGATCCCATGTCCGGCCACATCTTCTTGCAGACAAAGACGGACATGCTCAATTTTCCGTTCACCTGTTTGCGCAGGCAACAAAGAGCCGGATCTGTCCGGGTCGTTAGATGATCCCTTTATATTTTCAGCATTGCTCATCTATGTTTCACCTCATCCAATCACTCTGTTTGTTTCAGGTTCATGAAGCACAAATAAGACCGTTCCCGAACACGGTAACCGATCTATTTATTGTCTCCTATTTCAAATATCAGGCTCTTAAAGCAGTTATTTTAAGATATTTTCATTGTATCATGGATGGAAAAATATATACACGACCGTAAACATTTTTTCTCGCCTATGGGATTAAAAAAGCAGTACCTGCTTGAGGTGCTGCTTTTCTGCCTCCTTTAGCCCTTCATCGAATCAGGTATAGGTGTAGTATTTTCTTGCGGTTCCTTAGTACGTCCTTGACCAAGCTTGAATACTAGAATACCTCCGATAATGACGATTACACCGATCAACTTATTTAAGGTAAACGGAATTTTTTCTAATCCCAGCCACCCTAAAGAATCCCATAACAGGGCGGTACCCAATTGTGCCGTCAATACGATGGAGATTGCATAGGTGGGACCCAGTCGCTTCATTCCTTGCACCAGACAGAACACAACGCCGACACCAATCATGCCGCTGAACCAGTACCACGGCTGCATATGCTGTAAAGCAAATGTATTTTTTCCTTCAAAAATAAGACTCCCCAGCAAGGAAGCTAAGAACCCCGTTCCCAGTACCAATGTCGTGGTGGCCCATGAACCTGTCCGCTCATTCACCTTATTATTGAATATCGTTTGCAGACTGACCAAAGCACCTGCAATAATTGCCAATATAAGTCCTAATAACATATTTAACTCTCCCTTGATAGTCCCTTTATTGTTCCGCATTTATTCAATGCCCTATGATTACAACGATTCATAAATATTATGACCCGCCAGTTCACTCAAACCTTTTCTGTCCCGAATGACAATGTAGCCTTTTGCTCGTTCAACCAATCCCTCTTCAATCATCTTGCGAATGACACGGTTGAGGTGCCTGTAGCTGGTTCCGATCAAATTCGCCACATCTACCAGACTGGGTACCCGCAGTTCCTCATGAAAGTCAGAATTGGATTCGTCAAAAGAAACAGATAGCAGGTAGCTCGCCAGCCTGACTTCCACTGGATACATCTGGTTGAAGCTGGAGAAATCAGAATCCAGGCAAAATTTTCGCGTGACAATATCCAATAGGAACTGTAGTAATGGAGCATAATCTCTGCCGTACTTATTCATCCATTGATGATGGACACCAATCACATAAATCGGCGACACGGCCTCTACTGTATTGATGACATGACTACTACGAATATATTCAACATCGCCTATGACCTCGATCGGTGTTTTAAAACAAAGGATTAGCGTCTTTCCTTCTGTAGAGTTGGTAAAAATTTTAACCTTGCCCTGCACCAGAATATACAGATGTTCAATGGCATTCCCCTGCGAACAGAGCTTTTCCCCTTGCTCCAAACGGTGCAGCGACAAATGGGGATGTAGCGGCTCGTAGAGTACGGATTCTAACTGATGCAGTTGCAAAAAATATTTCAGCTGCTCTTGATCCTGTATTTCTCTCATTCCTTAGCTCACCTTCAATTTCTACGGCCTAAGCTTTTTCTGTAATAAAGTTCTACTTTAAAGCTTCAAAATAATGACACCCGCGATCATCATACCAATACCTATAAATTGTGGCAGCTTCATCTTTTGCTTCACGATGCCAAACCATCCCTTGATGTCTACCAGAAAAGTTAAACATAACTGAGCTATCAACAGCGCCGAGATTGTGAATGTAACTCCAATATGTTGGATTGCTGTAACTTCACTAAATATAATGATAGCCGCAAAAGCACCACCCCAAAGATACATCGGCTTTACCTGTTTCATTTCAGCCACACGGCCATCCTTTGTAAACATCCAAACGAATGCTGCCAAAATAAAACCTATGAGCTGAGTAACCGTAGCCGCCTGCCATGTCCCGATATCGTGACTAATCCGTGTATTCGATACCCCCTGTAGCGTAATACAAGCGCCTCCTAGAAAAGCAAACAAGATTCCTCTCATAAATCGTTATTCTCCCCATATCGATGACTTTTGTTATCTATTTAAGTATAGGTCAGCCTGCTCATAAAGGACATATGTCCTCAAATTAATAAAACGTTCTCCATTTCATTCCGTTCTGCATACCGCTTCAATTCGGTAGACTTGCGTTAATAAATTAGACAGTATCTAATCATAACCCGCATGTTGGGACACGATAAAACGGAATGCAGCACACAATTGAGGAGCTGATCGTCATATGACTAAACAAAATCCGCTGCATTCTGCACCGGAATCTCAAAAAAAATCCATGCACAAGGGCCGTGCTCTTAAAATCGCCATTCTGGTGCTGATCCTCTGGTTGATTGCCGTCATGCTGTATCAAACTCATAAACCACTGCCTCCGTTCGTCTCTTATGAAAGTCAGGAGTATTCCACGAACGAGGTAAACTTTTGGACGGATTTGACCTACCCAACCGGGGATGGAAGCAGTGTACAACAGGAAGGGCAAATTTTGAATCGTATGCTACGCATCATTGATGACGCCCAGCAATTTATCGTCATTGATCTGTTTCTGTTCAACGATTATAAGCATAAAGGCCAGCACTTCCCTGAAGTCAGCGAACAAATGGCCCATCATCTTATCGCTAAAAAGAAAGCCCATCCTGATATGCCTATCTTTTTCATTACAGATGAAGTCAATACCAATTATAACTCTGCTCCCAATCCTTTGTTAGAGAATATGAAGCGAGTAGGGATTCAGGTCGTGCAGACTGATGTAGACCCGTTGCGGGACTCCACGCCCCTCTATTCAGCCGTGTGGCGTACCTTTTTTCAATGGTTCGGGCAGCAGGGCACTGGCTGGATTCCCAATCTGATGGCCAGTGACGGACCTGATGTTACGGCACGCTCCTATTTAAAGCTGTTAAATGTCAAGGCCAATCACCGAAAATTGGTTGCCAACGAACAAACTGCGCTTATTTCTTCAGGCAATGTTCACGACGCAAGTGCCTATCATTCCAATATTGCCCTGGAGGTAAAGGGACCGATCATTGCAGATATTTTACAAACAGAGCAGGCGATATTGGACTTCTCGGGTGGAGGACAACTTCCTGCGTATACGCCTCAAACAGCACACCTAGTCCCGTCAGGGAAGGACAGCTACCGGATCAAATATCTCACGGAAGGCAAAGTGTATACCTCCGTTCTGAATGGTATTAAGCAGACGAAGCAAGGGGACAGCATTCATATGGGCATGTTTTATCTAGCTGACCGTAAAGTATTGAATAGTCTGCTGGATGCCTCGGCACGCGGTGTAAACATCCAATTGCTGTTGGACCCCAATGATAATGCGTTTGGACAAGAAAAAATAGGCATACCTAATCGTCCGGTTGCCCAAGAGTTGTCCGATAAATCAAATGGAAACATTCAAATTCGCTGGTATCATACTACCGATGAGCAATTTCATACCAAGCTGATTTATATTGCCAAGGCACAAGGAGAGCACTTGATTTGGGGTGGCTCTACAAATTTGACCCCCCGTAATTTGGATGATTTAAATTTGGAGAATGAATTGTGGGTGGCCGCTCCGGCGGACAGCAAGCTGACCCGACAGGTGGCGGCCTATTTTGATAAACTTTGGAATAATCGGGGAGCTGAATACAGTCTGGATTTGGCAGCTTACGAGGATCATTCAACATTTTGGAAAGATATTATATACCGTCTCCAGGATATTTTAGGCTTTACTACATTTTAACGTGGAGATTACGACTGTAGCCCATTCGTTGAAGCCTACAATAGCGGTGAAAGCAGACGAGCGAGCGATTCCATTAAACGTTTGAACAGACGCTTCTTCATGAATTCCTCGCGTACGATCAAGCTGGCATTGTGCAAATCCCGCTCATAGTCGTTCACCATCTGCTGCACACTGTGGGTTTGAATCAATAGAGCGTTCACTTCAAAATTCAAATGAAAGCTGCGCATATCCATATTGGCTGTCCCAATAGTCGCAACCTCCCCGTCAATAATGAGGAGCTTGGAGTGAAGGAACCCTTTTTCATATTCATATACCTTGACTCCAACCTCCAGCAACGTTTGGAAGTACGAGTGAGATGCGAGAAAAGGCAGCCATTTATCCGGTTTTGCGGGAAACAGAATACGCACGTCCAATCCGGATAGAGCAGCCATGCGCAAAGCAGTCAGGATATCTTCATCCGGGATAAAATACGGAGTGGCAATCCAGACGGATTTTCGGGCAGATGTGATCATGGAGAAAAACAGATTTTTAAGCACTCTCCGCTCATTATCCGGGCCGCTGGCAATAATCTGTACGCCCCCGTCCGTAATCGGTTCAACATCGGGAGACAGATATTCGCTATCCAGCACCGATTCACCCGTCATATGAAGCCAATCCTGTAAAAATATAAGTTGCAACGTCCGCACCGCTTCGCCTTTCACAATCATATGCGTGTCACGCCAGAAGCCGTAGGCTTTGTTGCGGCTGAGATACTCATCTCCTACATTTAGGCCACCAATTAACCCGATATTACCGTCGATCACTACAATTTTACGGTGATTCCGGTAGTTTACCCGGCTGGAGAAGAACAAGATCCGGGCGCCGCCGTATGCGACAACCTCTACTCCTGCATCTTTCATTTCCTTCAAAAATGCCTTCGATAACTGAATACTACCGACTGCATCGTACATAAATCGAACCTTAACACCCGCTTTAGCCTTTTCGATCAAAATTTTCTGAATGCTGGTACCGATATCATCCGACCGGAAAATGTAATATTCCATATGGATATGATGCTGCGCCTTACGCAGTTCTTCCAGCAGCGTGGAGAAAGTTTCATCTCCATTATTCAGAATTTTAGTTTCTGTCGCAAAATAAATCGGGGAGCGGGCCAATCTCCGGGCCAGACGCATCAACTGCTGCTGCTCATCTGTAAAGCAGGTCAGATCTCGCTTGACCCGCAAAGCATCCTTTTCGATACGCTCGTACGCCTGTTGGTCACGCAATGCCTTTTTGTCATACTTACGACGCTTGAATACATTTTGCCCAAACAAAAAGTAAAGAGGAAGTCCAACAACTGGCAGCAACGCCAGCAACAAAATCCAGGACATGGTCGTGGAAGGATTACGATTCTCCGAAAAAATAATCAGACTTATGGAAATAACCGTCAGAGTAGAGAAAATACTGATGACAGTTCCTTCATTTTTGCCGATGTAATTAAACAAGCCAAAATAATAAATAATAAACACCAGAACCGCAATCAATACGGCCAGTAAGCTCCGCCTCATAACTAACCTCACTTCCAGTGGACTGCATTTAAACAGGTATTTTCATTATATTGTACATGAGCCCCTTATTTCTTCCCACTTATTTATTTAAATGTTGATTAAAAAAGTGCACAGCACATAACGAAATGTCTTGGTGTTGACACTTACTTTTTTTCATGCAAAAATAAACTAACGAACGTTAGGTAGGTGATAATATGGGGATGGAAGAGATTCGAAAGGCCGCTCTTTTCCAATTTGCCGCCAATGGGTATGAGGGAGCATCCTTGAGCAGTATTGCCGCCGAGGTTGGAATCCGAAAACCGTCTATATATGCGCACTTTCAGGGTAAGGAGGATCTGTTTTTGCAGGTGGCAAGGTATGCGTTTCAAGAGCAGAATTTACGTATTTTTCAATACTTTACGGAACGCAAAGAACAATCGCTGGAGCATACACTGCATGACTTCCTCTTCTGGATGGAGCAGGAATATGAGAGCAATAACTCAGCCAAGTTTATGCTTCGTTTTTCCTTCTTTCCACCTGTATCTTTATATAACGAGGTACTGAATATTGTGAATCCCTTTCTCGATAAAATGGAGCGAAAATTAACTCGTCGCCTCCGAAATGCACGGGATCGGGAACCTTTTGCACATATGAAACCAGCGGATATGGCTTTAGCCTACATGACATTGGTGGATGGAATTATAGTAGAGCTGCTGTACAGCGGAAGTACCAACTACCACCGAAGGTTAAACGCGGCATGGCCTATTTTTTGGCGTGGGATTACGTTAACTTCATCTCATGAAGGCTCAAGCAGTCTGAATTGTAAAATATAGTAAATCAAGGAGAACATTCATCATGAATCGCAGTTGGATTTACGTTTTTGTTGGAGGCCTGATTGAGGTCGTATGGGTATCGGGTTTAAAGCATGCAGATTCTGTACTCACCTGGGCTGTAACTGTGCTGGCTGTGTTGGCCAGCTTTTATTTAATCATGAAGGCTGCAAAACGCCTGCCTGTAGGCACGGTGTATGCTGTATTTACCGGACTGGGCACAGGGGGAACCGTCGTAGGCGAAATGCTGCTATTCGGGGAACCGTTTCAATGGTCCAAAACGCTGTTAATCGCCCTTTTGCTAGCAGGTGTGATCGGCTTGAAGTTAGTTACCGATCGTGATGCTCAGGAAGGGAGTGGTGCCTAAATGGCTTGGATTGCACTGGTTATTGCGGGATGTTCGGAAGTGCTTGGAGTCATCGGTATGAAGGGAGTTACGGTCGGCAAAGGGTGGAAGGCTTTGGCACTTATGATCCTATCCTTTATTCTTAGCTTTTCTCTGCTCAGCTACGCCATGAAAAGTTTGCCCATGGGAACTTCCTATGCCGTATGGACAGGCATCGGGACGGTCGGTAGTATAGTTACAGGCATGTTCTTGTACGGTGAGCAAAAAAGCGTACTGCGTGTTTTATTCATCGCCATGATTCTGGCCGCAGCACTGGGCTTAAAGCTGATTTCTTAAAGGAGTGATGCCTTGTGATTACCACCGTAACGCTTAACGCAGCCGTGGATAAAATCTACACGGTTGCAGGCTTTGGACTGAATGCCGTCCACCGCATTGAAGGTGGCCTGACAGTGCCTGGCGGCAAGGGCGTAAATGCCGCTCGTGTCATTCGCACGCTAGGCCAGCCTGTGCGAGCGACCGGGTTTGTAGCCGGGCACACGGGGCGGCTGCTCATCGACGGGTTGAGCGCGGAAGGCGTAAGCGCCGATTTCATCGAAACGGCACACGGGGAAACCCGTCTCGCCATTACCGTGCTCGACCCGGCTGCCCGCACGCAGCGCGGCTAGTTCAAGCGGCCCGACCGTTGGTCCGCTTGAACTAGCCGCGCTGCGGCGCAAAATTGCGACCCTTGCCGAGGATTCGGCTTGGGTCGTTCTCTCCGGCAGCCTGCCACCTGGCTGC
>NZ_JCAJRU010000009.1:0-48732 GCF_059447605.1 Paenibacillus sp. N119s
TGACGGTACCTACCGAGCAAGCCACTCTGTGGCATGATGTGGTTCGCACTACCACCCGGACAGTCAAGCACCGGATTTTCGGCTGGCATTATAACAAAATCGGCAGACCTGTTAAGCTGGGCATCACCGTAGAGAACAAAGGCACGGCCCAACTGGAAGTACGCCATATTGAACGTGCGCTTGAGATTGTACCCGAGGACGGCAACTGGATCATTGATGTTGGGCAATCTATTGCCAAAAGCTGTTTGGCAGGTACGATGAAACGTCTGAAGCCAGCAGACCGCCACAAATTCGGCAAAGGCACCGCCTTGCTGGAGGAATTTGAGTTGCCCGAAGGATCACTGGCCGGATTCATCTACGACCTCACGGTAGAATACGCCGAAGGCCACGGGACGCTGGATTACGTGATTCGCACGGTAGTCAGCAAAGATACGAAGACCGATCTGCGCGACATTCATATGGATGCGCTCCCTCCCGTTCCCCCGCCGCAGGCGCATCCGCGGGGAGTATGGTCCTTTTCTGAAACAAATGCGCGCATGCCGGAGTATGTAGTAGGGCATAGTGCCAACTACCGAGCATGTGCTACTAAGAAGCTGAACGGTGAAACTCCTGTCGATCTGCTGTTTACCGGGGCACGTAGCGAGCTGGGACCTGCCCTTGATAATCGTGGACAATTCGGAACGATATATAACGCAACCATTCCTATCCTTAATCACAGTAGTGAGAGACGTACTGTACGAATCTATGCCAATCCACGTGGAGGTGCGTTCGCCGGGTCTGTACGCGTGGATGGTCATGTATATGGTATCCCCTTGCTTCAAGATAATACCAAAGTATGCCGACTGGCTGACATTAGCGTCCCTCCCGGCAAGACCAGCTATTCTCTTAGCTTCATGGTTGCAGGTAGTGCAACCACACCGCTGGGGTTATACGTCATCACGCTATAATCGTAATCACATGAGCTGGACGCATGAGCTGGCTTAATCATGCATAAAAAAACTTGATTGCTCTAAAAATGTGGAATAACCCGGTGATCATAGATCACCGGGTTATTTATATCGATTTTATTATATAGAAAACGCTATTTCTGATTACACTACTCTGCTCAGTATAAAGTTCGAAGGCGGAGAAGACTCGGGCTTACCAAACAAATAGCCCTGGGCCAGTGACACTCCTGCATCACGGCAAAATTCAAAATCCTCCAATTGCTCTACGCCTTCAGCCAACACTTGACCTCCAAAACGAAAAGCAGATTCCACGATCCCTGTAATTTGCCGTTTCTGATCACTGTTACGATAACAACCATCAATTATACTGCGATCAATTTTAACATAATCCGGCTGGAGGCAATTCATTAGCTCTGTCGTAGAATAGCCTGCCCCTACATCGTCCAATGCCACCGAAACTCCCCGTGTACGATATTGTTCAAAGATTTGATGCAAAAAATTGAGGTCATCTATTTCTTCCGTCTCTACGACCTCAAACACAAAATCCTCTGTATTCATGGATAACCGTTCAATCGTCTCAAAGGTATGATGCAAGCAATAAGCCGGATTATAAATGGTTGAAGGGAGAAAGTTAATAAATCGTTTAATTCCCGCCGGAAGGCATGTCGCACTTTTTTCAATAGCGGAAATACGAGCCGAGCGATCCAAATGAGCATGCAAGCCAGCTTCACGGGCCACTTCAAACAGTCGGAAAGGCTGAAAAGACTTATCTGGCTGTGACGGACGCAGCAGAAACTCAAACCCGATGATATTCAGGTTGTAGTTAACGATGGGCTGCATATGGCTGGTAAAGCATTGATTGTTAATAATACTCACCAAATCTGGATATTGCAGTCGAGCTTGCAATTGACTAAATAAAAGCCAGTCCTCAAATCCCTCAACATGATGCAAGCCAGTCACCACAACTCGCATGCGGTCCAAGCATTCCTGTGGCAGACGAGCCAGTCCGTTAACCAGCCGCTCCAACGCTGAACGGCTGTCATAGCGAAACACAATAATATCCTCACACCATTGTTCTTGTTTCACTTGTTCCGAAAGCATACCCAAGCCGTCTAATGCTGGAGTAAGCAACACCCTAGAATGCCTAATTTTCAGCAATCCTTGATCCTTAATAGGTAATATGATGCTGCAATTGCTGCAAGTCATAATGGTCCTCCTCGAGAACGATTTTCCGGTTTTTTATCATTATATCACAAACAACTAGAACAAAAGTACTATATAATTACGTTTTATTACAAAAAAACAGCTTTTTTTCAATGATAAACTAGGACTTAAGTATATATTCGACAAAAACAAAGCCTTTTTTATCACTCAAGATAAATTCGGGATGTGTTGTCTTTGGCATTAAAAAAAGCAGCAAATCTCTTGGTTAAAGAGATTGCTGCTTCATTATAGTGTCTAGTCGAAGCTAAAATCCGAAATTATTTGGATGTCTTTGGCTTCGTTGTTGTAACTGGTTTTGCAACCGCAGGTTTGGCCGTTTTAACAACTGGCTTCGCAGTCGCCTTCGCGGGAGCTACAGCTTCCTTTACAGAAGTTGTTGCTGTACTAGGCTTCGCGCCAGCTTTTAAGCTATACTTGGCAAACCCGTCTGCCGCACTGCTCAAGTATGAAATTTGTTGATTTCCGGCCAGCACATCTTTGGCGTCAGGAGAGGACTCGAAGGTCACCTTAGCCTGACCAAAAGGAGCAATAGACCAGTTGCCGTCCGCTGACGGGTTGATCGTTCCGTTCGTCCGAATATAATCAATAACGACTTGACGACTTTCATCCGGTGCTGCCATCACAATTCGCTTGCCATCTGGATTGGCCAGCTTGGAAGAGGAAGCACGATAGTTATTGGTCGCGACGATAAATTTCTGGGCAGGATCAATAGCCTTCCCATTGTATTGCAAATCCTTGATACGATGGGCTGAAGAATCAATAAGAGTACCCTTGGCATCGTAACGTGCAGGCTGAGTTACATCAATCTGATAATTCACACCGTCAATCACATCAAAATTGTAGGTTGGGAAATCTTTGTTGATCAGCGATTGTTCCTCAGTTTTGCTAGGATCAATACGGTTGAACTGACCCGCAGACCATTCCAGCCACTCCTGAATTTCAGCACCCGTAACTTCTACGGCATTAATCGTGTTCGGGTATACGTATAGATCGGATACGTTTTTGATCGCTATTGTACCTTCAGGAATGTTGGTATAATACTCGGCACCGTTGCGACCACCGGCCTTGAATGGAGCGCCTGCCGACAATACAGGGAGTTTTTCATACTCTGTTCCTTTAAGATGGTTCTGAACGTACCATTTCTGTGCATTGGTCACAATTTGAATGGACGGATCATCCTGCACTAATGCAAAATAGCTGGTAATTGGTGCAGTCGTTGTACCGACAGGTTGACGAACATAATTCAGCGTTCCTTGGTGCTCTTCTTTAATCGCATCAACCAGTTTAAAATCAGGAATAAACTGCGCAGCCTGATTGGTGGTACTCACAACCGGACGCACTTGAGACTGAGAGTCGATTACGTGCCACTCACGGTTTTTCTTTTCCAGGCTCAGATCAATAATGCCCAGATCCTTGCCCCATGATGAAGCTTCTACTGCTGGCACGCCGTTAATGGTTCCTTTATCCAGATCTACCCCGCTCATATTTTTAAAATCTGAGCTTGGGAAAGATTTGTGAGCATGCCCAAACAGAATCGCGTTAATTCCGTCTACCTTGCTCAAATATTTAACGGCATTTTCCATCATTGGCGTTTGCGGCACATCCTCATAGCCTGTATGTGCAAGTACGACAATAATGTCAGCACCTTCTGTTTTCATTTGAGGAATAAACTTTTTAGCTGTTTCCACAATATCCTTTGTAACAACCTTCCCCTTCAAATTGGCCTCATCCCACTGCATAATTTGAGGTGTTACCAGACCGATTATACCCACTTTGAGTGTATGCTCTTCGCCCTTCTCATCCATTACTGTTTTATCAAGAATCTGATAAGGGGTAAAATGATTTTTTGTAGCTTGGCCCTCTTTATCAACATAAACATTCGCATTTACGTAAGGAAAATCAGCTCCCTTGAGCGATTTGTCCAGAAAGTCGAGGCCGTAGTTGAATTCATGGTTGCCCACTGTAGCTGCATCATAGCCCATCAAGTTCATCATTTTGTAGACCGGATGGACACCGCCTTCTTTTTCGAAGGTTTTGTTACGAGCCATATAATCATCTAATGGATTGCCCTGCAGCAAATCACCATTATCGAACAGCATACTGTTTCTTGTTTCACTACGTGCCTTCTGGATCAAACTAGCTGTACTAACCAAGCCATATTCGTTGGTTTCTTTGTCTGAATAGTAGTCATAATTCATCAGTGCCCCATGAATATCCGTGGTTTCCATGATCCGCAGATTCACCGTACCGCTATCGCGAGAATCGCTAGCTGCCCAGGATGGAGCGGCCGAAAACACCAACAGGCTACAAGCTACAACTGCTGCTGTAAACCCTTTAAACCAATTTTTACGAAATAACAAAATATACCCCTCCTTATTAAGGTGTATGCCTCATATACATACTTTTGCACATATATGTAAGCTTTGAACCCACCATTCCTATTTTAATCCAATGTAGGACAAAAGAGTAGTCATTTGCTTAAAATATTTATGAAAAAATAATTAGTTTTCGAATAAAAATAAAAGCCAGTAAATCTCCTAAAAAGATTGGAAATTTGCTGGCTTGTCCTTTTATATTTCTATTTCGTCCACACCTGGCGCTCCATTTGTTGACCCACGTACTCAATACGAGTCGGATTCACATCTAAAATAACATAATCGGGATCGTCAGGTCCAGAAAACCATTTTTTCAGAGAATCATTCCACACTTGTTTGCGTAACCCCTCATCAGCTGTAACCTGGACGGTAGCCTCGACTTCCAAGACTTCCTTCGTGCCCCCCACCTCATACCCCAGCAGCAGATAAGCATTCGGATTGTCCTTTAGCTCCTCCACTTTATGTGTTTTGCGATCCGTTGCTAGATGAATGTTCATTCCATCGTTAAAAAGGGCCATATAGCGTACTTTCGGTTTTCCGCCCTCTACCGTACCTAACGAGCAAAATTTGTTGTTATCCAAAGCCTTCACAATGGCTTGTTCCAGCTGACTGCGATCCAATGTCTCCGTTTTACCCACAGTACAACAACTCCTTTTTACGAATTAGAATTCTATACGGCTTTGCCACCTGGCATCAGCCCTTCAGAACATACTGTGCGGCTGCTCTAAAAATAACATGACCGAATCAGACTGATGATTCATGTACATTTTCAGATCAAAGCTCACAGTAAAAGTGTACCCTGTCATTCGCTAAATGAACCGTAAGCCCTCCCTCAAGGCTGGACAGACCCGCGATCAAGGCATATAATCGTCGTAGTAAACCCGAATAAACAAACCCATTAAACCATACAATGCCAGGGGTGCTGGAATCGGCCGGCTGAGAGTGTGTCCCAAGACACTGACCCTTACAACCTGATCTGGGTAATGCCAGCGTAGGAATGCTTGAGCAAGATGTGCCTTTTTAATACAGGACATCCCTTACTTTGGTATATACAAGCGCAAGCGTCCCGGAATCTCGGGACGCTTTTTTTGTTGAAGATGAAGTTGTTGGAAAGATTGCATTCTGGCAGATGTTATTTTTGTGAAAATGGGGAACATAAGCTGTCTGATTGGACGGATAACGGGTAATTAAAAGGAGAGAACACAACGAATGAAGCGCATGAACATGTTAAGCCTGGGTCTGATCACTCTGTGGCTCATGGCTCTGACTCTGACCGCTTGCGGCGGTAATCCCCCTACATCTCAACAGGCTGCTCCTGCTGCCGGCACTTCAACGTCTACTCCGGCAAAGGGGCTTAAAGATGTTAAAGTCGTGCTTGATTGGACACCCAATACGAATCACACGGGGCTCTATGTCGCCAAGGACAAGGGATTTTACGAAAAAGCGGGTTTGAATGTCCAAATTGTTCAACCAGGTTCAGGCGGAGCTGATCAGATGGTTGCTTCGAATGCCGCACCTTTTGGGATCAGTTATCAGGAAGGCGTTACTCAGGCTCGCATCCAAGGCGTGCCGCTCGTATCCATCGCTGCGGTGATTCAGCATAATACCTCTGGCTTCGCAGCCCCGATAGACCGCGGAATTAAAAGCCCGAAAGATTTCGAGGGTAAAAGCTACGGCGGCTGGGGTTCACCTGTAGAAGAAGCGGTCATGAAATCCATCATGGATTCAGACCAAGGTGATGTGAGCAAAGTGAAGATCGTCAACATGGGCAATGCAGACTATTTCACAGCTGTGAAGCGGGATATTGACTTTGCCTGGATTTTCTACGCATGGACCGGAATTGAGGCCAAGCTTCGAGGTGAGCCATTGGATATGCTGTATGTAAAAGATTATTCCAAAAGCCTCGATTACTATACACCTGTAATTGTGAGCAATGAGCAGACGATAAAAAATGATCCTGACCTGGTCAAAGCGTTTATGGACGCTACTGCACAAGGCTATGAATACACTATCGCTCATCCGGAAGAAGCGGCAGATATCTTAAGTAAAGCTGTGCCAGAGCTGGACAAAAAACTGGTACTCGCTAGTCAAAAATGGCTAAGCCCGCGTTATCAGGACGATGCCGCGCAATGGGGCGTACAAAAAGCAGAGGTATGGAAAAACTACTCGGACTGGATGTACGAACGCAAGCTGCTCAGCAAACCTTTGGAAGTCGATAAAGCCTTCACAAATGACTTCTTGCCCAAGCGTTGATCATTTTGTAAAAACGCTAAATGACCAACTAAATAAAACGGAACTAGAGAAGTGAACGAATTACCACTAAGCGGACGGAGGATACTTCCCATCGCCACCGTCACGGGATTTCCCGAATAAAGCATCACAGGGTAGAAATCCGGGGACAAAAGCGACCGCTTTGCTTGTACAGCACCATTCCGTGCACTTCGTTCTCGTACCTCTTGGTTTATTCTTTAGTCTCATAGTATCTAAACGCAAAAGCAGGTGCGCTTGTGTGTAAAAATGCAACCCAATCTATCAAAAAACTAAAGTGCTTTTAAGGCGGTTGGCAGCGGAGCGGTTCATTTGAATCTGAAGAAACGAAGCGGTCTCCCCACCTTAAACCAATTTATTTCCCAATACTACTCCAAATAAAGGACAGGTGAAATTCGCATGGCGAACACATTGCTCAGTATTCAAGTCATCCCTAAAACTCCTAATAACGAAGATTCTTACCCATATGTAGACAAGGCGATTGAGGTGATTCAGCGTTCTGGCGTCAAGCATCAGGTGAACCCATTGGATACGACAATGGAGGGCGAATTGGACGAATTGCTGAAAGTGGTCAAAGACATGCATGAGGCCTTGACAGAAGCCGGAAGTCCCAGCGTCATTTCACAGATCAAAATCGCACATAACCCACAGGGCATCAGCATGAGCAAGCTGACCGAGAAGTATCGCCCATGAATCTGAAAGGCAAGCACGCATCCTGGTGGAAAAGCGTATGGCCGCCCCTTGTGGCGGTCCTCTTCTTTTTAGCGGCTTGGCAGGGAGCGGTTTCCTATTTACATATTGAATCCTGGCTGCTGCCAGCTCCTTCCCTAATCGTTCAAGAGGGTATGGCGCAATCGGCGTTGCTTGGTGCCCATACTTGGGCTACGATTCGCCTGACGCTTGCGGGATTTGCTATAGGAACAGCAACGGGACTGCTGATCGCTATCGTTCTTCATATCATTCCTTTTCTCAAATCTGCTCTGTACCCGCTCTTGATCCTTAGTCAAAACATTCCGATCATCGCTCTCGGTCCGTTGCTCATGGTATGGTTCGGTTTTGGCGTGCTGCCCAAGCTTATGGTCATTACTTTAGTATGCTTTTTTCCCGTGGCCGTAGCGGCTATGGACGGGTTGACACGGACAGACCGTGTGATGATGAACTATATGCGGATGTCGGGTGCTAGCCGCAGGGCTATTTTTATGAAGCTAGAGCTACCTCACTCCTTGCCGCAAGTATTCTCCGGCATCAAGATCGCTGCTACCTATAGTGTGATGGGTGCGATCATTGCGGAATGGATTGGGGCCAGTGAAGGAATTGGATATTATATGTTGTTGCAAAAATCTGCCTATCGCACGGATCTCATTTTTGCCGCTATCGGTATTATTGTTACACTCAGCTTACTGATGTTTGTGATTATTCTACTACTGGAAAAATGGTTGGTTCGCTGGAAACCCGATCAAGAATAGCATCCATATTGAATTAAAGGCCTCAACGAAAGGACGTGGCACATATGAGTCTGCATCCGACGGATTTGACATCACCACACATGGGTGATGAACAGCAACAAGCCGGAGAAGCGCAGGTATTAACGTCTACTCCTCCTCCTGCTTTGGAATTAGACAGGATCAGCCTCGCCTTCCGGGAAAAGCGAAGCTCCCTGCCTGTATTGCAGGATGTATCTCTCACCGTCAAGCCGGGAGAATTTGTCTCCCTCATTGGTCCGTCAGGCAGTGGCAAAAGCACGCTGTTTCACATTATCGGCGGGCTGCTCCAGCCACAGCAGGGACGTATTCGTATGCATGGACGGGATATAACTGGTGAACGCGGGCATATCAGCTACATGCCGCAGCAGCCCGCTCTTTTCCCGTGGCGCACTACACTGGACAACATACTGCTCGGGCAGGAAAACGCACCGCGAAAAGATGCGGCAGCGAGCTCACGATCCGTCAGCGAACGTGAACGCCGCAAAGAAGCCTTGCAATGGCTCGAGCAGGTTGGACTGGGCAAGTTTGCGAAGGCATACCCGCATACGCTGTCTGGTGGCATGCAGCAGCGAGCGGCCTTTCTTCGCGCCCTGCTTAGCCCGCAGGAGCTAATGCTGCTGGATGAGCCGTTCAGCGCACTCGATGCGCTGACACGCGCAGATATGCAGCAATGGTTGTTGCAGATGTGGGAGAAGAACCGCCGCTCTGTGCTGTTCATCACTCACAGCATCGAGGAAGCACTGCTGCTCTCCGACCGCATCTATGTGCTGTCAGCGCGACCTGCTTCAGTGGTGCATGTCGTAGACGTTCCTTTTCCCCGTCCGCGTAGGGAAGAAATCACCCTCGATCCACGCTTTATGGAATGGAAGCGGACAATGACTGGCTGGATGCGTGAGGAGAAGTACAAACTGGACGATAACATAAACAACGTTGAAGGTGTACATAAAAACACCTCTGACGGCGGGGTAAACCATTATGAATGATTGGAACCTACACGCTGCAAATAGCTCGAAAGCGGCAGCAATCATTCCTTTAATCGACGCGCACATTCATGTTGACAGCTATCCGCCGGAACAACATGAGCCATTGCTCGCTTCGCTTGCCGATAACCATGTCGAAGCCATCATAGCCGTGTCCATGCATCTTGCCTCCAGCCAAGCCAACTTGCGCCTAGCTGAGCGTTGGCCCGGGCTGGTACGACCAGCCTTCGGCTTCCATCCCGAACAGGCTCTACCGCCACAAACCGAGCTTGACCTGTTATTTGACTGGATGGACGAACATGTACAGCAGATGGTCGCGGTGGGTGAAGTTGGCTTGCCCTATTACAATCGGCTGGAGGCTACACGCAGTGGAGATGCTTTTGACCTCGCTCCCTATATTGCGTTGCTGGAGCGTTTTGTCCAGTTTGCAAGCAAGCATAACAAGCCCATCGTACTGCACGCCGTTTACGAGGACGCAGATATTGCCTGCGACCTGTTGGAGCGTTACGGCGTTACGCAGGCGCATTTTCACTGGTTCAAGGGCTCGGTCGCCACGACTGAACGTATGGCCCGGAACGGCTATTATGTGTCCTTCACTCCGGATCTCGTGTACGAAGAAGAGATCCGCAGTTTGGCAAGACAATATCCATCTAATCAGGTTATGGCAGAGACAGACGGCCCATGGCCGTTTGAGGGTCCTTTTACCGGACAACAGACGCATCCATGGATGACTGCCGAGGTCATTCGCGCGTATAGCAAACTGACCCGTCAAGATGAGGCTGCTGTCCGTCAATTATTTTATGATAATACGAAACGCTTCTACTCTCTGTCTAATTCCTAAAGGCATATCAGCTATTTACGAAAAAGCTCACAATCACAGGCTTCTAGTCAAAGCAAAGAACCTCCTTATGTACGCGAAACTTCATGCGTAATTAGGGAGGTTCTTGTAATTTTAATTTTAAATATACATGTTACTCAAACACCACTTCACATGGAAGTATTTTTTGTCGCTATTCCACTTTTATTGCTTCAAGAAACCCTTCTGTTCCAAAAATGGCTTTAACTGCAAGCGCGCTGGTTCGGTCAATCTCGTGGCCATTTGCTCAGACCAAGGTGTAGAGCGTTGACCACCCGTACGTTCCTTCAAATATTCGGCTGATGTGTGGTCGTATGCCTCTACAGCTTTCATCGTCTGATTTTTGTCGTAGCCGTTCATATGCAACACACCGGACAGCGGAAGACGTGGACGTAAGCCCGTTTCCTGATCCGGTACACCAATACACATCCCGAATACTGGATACACCAGCTCTGGCAGCCCTAACAACTCGGCTACCTCTGCTATTTTAGTACGAATGCCCCCGATGTAAACGATGCCCAGGCCCAGTGATTCAGCGGCCACCGCTGCATTTTGTGCGGCTAAAGCGGCATCGACGGTTGCAACCGTATAATTTTCGACGGACCCTTCGTAGGAAGGCTGCCCTGGCTGATGGTGAATCGTCACCTGCTTCAACCGATACAGGTCTGCGCACCATACCAGAAATGTCGGGCATTGCTCAACGTAAGCCTGCCCTCCGGCCAACTCGGCCAGTTTTGTTTTTAAAGCGGGCTCTGTAACGGCAATAACGGTATATGCCTGCACATTGCTGGACGAGGATGCCATTTGGCCAGCTGCCACAATAGCTGCGAGCTGCTCGTCGGTAATGGGGTCTGATTTGAATTTTCGTACAGACCGATGGTTCATCAACAAGGAAATCGTATCATTCATGACTGCTTCACTCCTAATCCATAATTTAAGCTCTTTATCTGCTTCAAGCTGTGAGTACGCGAAAAAGTTCTTGCATGTTTACATGGCACTCCTACAAATATTATGAAACTTTCGCCAGTGATAAGCAACCTAACGCAATGAAGGACGACACTATGGAATACATAAAATAAAAAACAACAAAAAAGCAAGCACACAGAAAGCCAAAATTGTGCGTGCTTGCTCCAAATTACAAATTGATCTTGCTGCGGAAATTTCCAGCAGCATGCGTCTGCCTGATACATCACTACACTTACAGTTTCACCCGTTGGAGACGCAGCGCATTCAGTACGACCGAAACAGAGCTAAATGCCATGGCCGCTCCCGCCAACCATGGAGCAAGAAAGCCCAAAGCAGCAATCGGAATGCCGATCACGTTATAACCGAGCGCCCAAAACAGGTTTTGCCGTATGTTTGTCATGGTCCGGCGACTCATTTCGATCGCGTCCGGAATGCTGTTCAAGTTACCACGCATGAGAGTAATATCGGCAGCCTCCATAGCTACATCGGTACCTGTGCCCATTGCCATCCCTATATGGGCTGTGGCCAGCGCTGGCGCATCGTTAATACCATCCCCGACCATGGCTACGATCTTGCCCTGTTCTTGAAGTCGTTTCACTTCTTCGGCCTTTCCTTCAGGCAGCACTTCCGCCAGCACGCGTTCAATTCCCGCCTCGGCGGCAACAGCCTGCGCTGTCCTTTCATTGTCACCTGTAATCATGATGACTTCAATGTTCATTGCTCGCAAACGGGCAACAGCTTCCCGTGACGTTTCTTTAATCGTATCTGCCACGGCCACCAATCCGGCATAGGAACCATCCACAGCGACAAGCATCGCCGTTTTCCCTGCGCCTTCCAATTCATTCATTTGCTGCTCGACTGAATCATCAATCGCGATGGCTTCCCTGCTCATTAATCGACGTGTGCCCACCAATACTTGTCTGCCTTCCACATGGGCCTTCACACCATAGCCCGGAATATTTTCAAAATCCGTCGGATCCACTAGCTCAATGCCTCGATCAGTAATCCCTTTTACAATAGCTTCCGCCAGCGGATGCTCCGAGCTTTTTTCTGCCGCACCGAGTAATCGCAGCAAATCCGTTTCAGTCAGGCTGCTTGCTCCAACCATAACATCCGTCAATTCTGGCTTGCCGTTCGTAACCGTACCTGTCTTATCCAAAATCACTGCGTTGACAGAACGGGTCATTTCTAAATGCTCGCCACCCTTGAACAAAATACCGTATTCAGCGGCACGTCCCGAGCCTGCCATAATGGACGTTGGGGTAGCCAATCCGAGCGCACAAGGACAAGCAATGACGAGAACTGCAATCATTTTCTCCAATGACCCTGCAAAGTCAGACGGTGTCACAAGGAAAAACCAGACGAGAAACGTCAACACGGCAACAGCAACAACGATGGGTACAAAAATCCCCGAGATTTGATCCGCAATCCGCTGAATCGGGGCCTTGGAGTTTTGCGCATCTTCTACGACCTTAATAATCCGGGCCAACGCCGTATCCCCACCTACACGCTCAGCCTGAATACGAAGTACTCCATTTTTATTGAGGGTGGCTCCTGTGACTGGGGAACCCTCTCCTTTTTCAACCGGAAGGCTCTCCCCACTTAACATGGATTCATCCACTGCCGAACGTCCATCCACGACCACACCATCGACGGGAATTTTCTCCCCTGGGCGCACAATAAAGATATCTTTTACACGCACTTGTTCGATCGGTATATCCAGCTCTTGCCCATCACGTACCACACGTGCCGTCGTCGCCTGTAGGTTCATCAGGCTCTTGATCGCCTCAGACGAGCGCCCTTTGGCTACCGCCTCGAACCATTTACCGACCAGTATAAGCGTAATGAGTACCGCACTTGTCTCGTAATACAGCTCTGGCATGGTCATGACAGGCATTCCCGTCATTCCCTCCATAGCATCGGATGGACGTAGAGTAAGGTACAAGCTGTAAAAATAAGCTGCAGACGTACCCAGAGCAACTAATACATCCATATTTGAACTGCCGTTGCGAAGCGCTTTATAAGCACCTACGTAAAACTGCCATCCAATGATGAACTGAATGGGTGTTGTAAGTACAAGTTGAAACCATGGATTCAAGAACAATTGCGGCACATAAATCCATGAGGTAAAGGAAAAATGAGCCACCATCGCCCACAACAACGGAAGCGACAGCACTGCCGATATCATCCACTTCCATTTTTTACGCCGGATATCCTTACTGCGGACATCTGCAATATTGTCCTCAGCACTCTGCGGGATCGCCCCGTAGCCCAGCTGTTCAATCTTGCTTACCAGATCACTAATCGTAGTACTCCCAGCAGCATATTCCACATGAGCTGTTTCCATCGCCAAATTTACCGTAGCACCTGTTACACCCGGTATTCGGTTTAATCCTTTTTCAATTCGAGCTGCACAGGCCGCGCAAGTCATGCCCGTCACATTCAAATTAGCTTCTTCACTCACAGTTCCAAAACCAAGAGAAGCAATTTTATCGCGGAATTCAGAGATTTCCACCTGCTTGGGATCATAGGATATGGACGCCTGCTCCAAAGCCAAATTCACATTAGCGTGCGCCACGCCGTCTATTCGATTTAAACCTTTTTCAATACGGCTTGCGCAGGCTGCGCAAGACATCCCCGTAATATGAAGCGTTGTATGCTTATCACCGTCAGTTGTACGGTTTTCCATGGTAGGCCTCCTCCCATATACCCCTGAGGGGTATATTATGTTCAAAAAGAAAAAGCTCCTAATATGGAAGCTTTTCCTTCGAACAAATCTGTTCACGCATAAAGCATCTTAACCTTAAACAACATCATATCCTTGGTCTTCAATAGCTGTTTTCAGAGCCTCAACACTCAGCTTGGATTCGTCATATTCTACACTTACTTGTTTCGTTTCGAGGCTAACCTTGCCGGTAGCGCCTACTTTCTCCAAAGCTCCTTCTACGGCTTTTACACAGTGATTACAGCTCATGCCCTCTACGTTCAATGTAACTTGTGCCATATTTTCGTTTCCTCCTCAAGGGTACGTTCATACCCGTAATTTGTATACCTGCTACTTTTAACGGATTAGCTTCTTAACCGTCACCAGCAGTTCATCAATCACTTCCTGCTCTCCTGCCTGCATGCGCTCAATGACACAGCTTTTCATATGCCCTTCCAGCAATAGCTTGCCGACACCATTCAGGGCCGATTGAACAGCCGCAATCTGGTTCAGCACATCATCACAGTAGGTGTCCTTCTCAATCAAGCCCTTAATCCCACGAACCTGACCCTCAATACGGTTTAACCGGGTTACAAGGCTGTTCTTGAATTCCGCCGAATGATGACTTTTTCTAACTGTCTTTTCCCCATCTGTTCCACAATGAGTCCCGTGGACTTCAGTGTGGGAAACAGGTTGCTCCTCAGCCATACATCAGCCTCCTGTGTGGTGTATATGCATTCATGCTTTTGTTATATCACCATCATAATATACCCCCGTGGGGTATGTCAACATTCCAGTAGAATGTCACCTATTCGCCTTAATTTTTGTCACTGTTTCTTCTCTAACGAATTAAACTGATCAAAATAAGGCTGAAGCAGCTTTAAATGCCCCTCGTAATCTTCCCTTTCCCTTTCAGACAAACGATCTGGATACAGTACCCCATTCTCGCCCGTTATACGCGGAACATACTTGTAAAACTCCGTAAACAAAACACGGAACTTCACAAATTCATCCTCACTTAAGGCTTTTTTCGCATAGTCTAACTCGTCCTGTAAATCTATACTCTTATGAGTTTGAAATTCCTCCTGATTCAATTTATCAAAGTACGTTTCCAGCTCGGCGGTTATCCGATTATAATCACGCTGTTCTTCGGCGCTTAAACGCTCCTTATAGAGCGTCCCGTTTTTGTCCGTTATTTTAAGATTATAGGCTCCCAGTTCCTTTAGTAATCCCATAAAAACACTAAACTCTTCCTTCGACAAACGTCCCTGTGCTTGTTGGAGCTACAAGCATTGTCATCTGATCTTCCTGTGCCAATCTAGCCACCTCCTTGCGCTGTTCGATCCTAATCCCCTCCTCTCTTTCGGCTCACACTATATATTGGAAGGCACGGGGAATATCGTTCGATTTTTTTGTATCATATAGGAGATGAGATAGCCTTTGCATATCTTTCTTTCCCGTTCATATCATCATTTTGATTTCGATTCTGATTCACAAACCTTCTCGTATGTACTTAAAACAGACACCTTCCCTTGCAATGGAAGCCGAAGATAGCTCGATTGTAGAACGATAAAAAAACTCCCGTGGTCTGAAGTGATTCATGCATCAGTCCATGGGAGTTTTCAGTTCAAATTGCCCTGTTTTAAGCCTTCGCGTGTGCTTCCTTGGCAAGTACAACAAAGCTTAACAACGCACCAAGCTCAGCTACAGCAATAACGACCGCCATCGGTACGGGGGTTGTTCCACTACCCAAGCCCACCAACGGTGAAGCAATGGAGCCCAGCAATAAAGGCAACAAGCCAAGCATGGCGGAGGCACTGCCTGCGGAACGCTGCTGACTCTGCATTGCCAGTGAAGTCGTCGTTGTACTCACAATACCTACGCAAGATACGACAAAAAACATCGGAATTAATACAGCGAACAATTGGCCTCCGGTAAAAGCTACGGCAAGCAAGCTGATCCCGGCTACAGCCGCAATCACCAGGCCCGACAAGAGCAACTGTCGTTCGCTAAATCGACCTACGAGTCTACCGGTTAATTGGGAGAACAGTACAATCCCCAAGCCATTCACCGCAAAAATGATGCTATACATCTGGGGAGAAACCCCGAAAATATCCTGAAGCACGAAAGGCGAGCCGGCGATGTACGCGAACATCGCCCCCGTAATCAGCGCCTGCGAAAGGGCATAACCCATAAAACGTCGATCCGCAAACAGATGACCGAGTGTTCCTAGCGTCTGCTTCAAGCCACCGGATGAACGGCGATTCGTTGGCAACGTTTCTGGAAGACCCAATACGACGGCAATCAGCATAGCTACACCAACTACACATAGCACCATGAATACACCGCGCCAGGAAACAAAATTCAAAATGGCACCGCCCAGCACAGGTGCAGCAATGGGAGCCACGCCATTCACCAACATGAGCAGTGAGAAAAAGCGTGTCAGTTCTTTGCCCGAGTACAGATCACGTGCCACAGCTCTAGAAATTACGATCCCCGCTGACCCCGTAAGGCCTTGGATAAACCGAAGCGCAATGAGCACACCGATATTCGGCGCAAACACACATAACAGCGATGCTGCAGCGTACAAAATTAACGAGATAACCAGCGGTCCTCTGCGCCCCCTCACATCGCTAAGCGGACCAGCAACGATCTGACCAACGGCCAGTCCCAACAGACAGGCTGTCAGACTAAGCTGTGCCAGCGAAGTCGTCGTATGCAAATTGTCGGCTAAAGTAGGCAGGGACGGCAAATACATATCTATGGACAACGGTCCGAAGGCACTTAAAGCACCCAGGACAAAGGCAATCCATAATATCCGTGATTTGGTCATATCTGCGGCAACCATTACCGTATTGGATAACCGGTTCATGATAATAATCATCCTTTTCACTAAAATGTAAATATTGACTTCAATATGTTATGATATCATTCATTTCGTCTGGCTTCGAATAATTACACGCTAATCCGCAATTTTTTTTCAAAACTGCTATAAATCAGGCAGGAATTTACCAATTTCAGGTCGAATTATCAGAGTAACCAAAACAAAAAAAATTGTAGAATCTGGAGAATGATAATGGTCTATGATGGAGTGCTGCTGGGTCTCATTGTAGGTCTGTTCAGAGGAGGCTGGCGGCAGGGTCTGATCCGTTTCAGTCATATTCGCCTTAAAGCCGGCTGGATGTTCCCGCTGCTGCTGGCGATTCAATTCATTATTTTTTATGCTCAGGAAAAGTGGGCTTGGCTGGCAGCCATGAATGGGTATCTATTTATGGGAATTTACATGGTCGGATTGATATTTCTCTGGTTGAACAGAGATCATAAGGGATTCAAGCTTATTTTAATCGGCGTATTAATGAATTTTATCGTGATGGCGGTAAATGGCGGCAGAATGCCGGTCTCGTTGAGCGCTTCAGAGGTGCTTGGTCCCTATTACACAGATATGCTTAAGTCCGGAAGTGTCATCTCGAAACATTACATGATGGATGCGAGCACACGTTTATCATTGCTTGGTGACATCATTCCCCTATCCAAGCCCTATCCCCGGACACAGGTGATTAGTATTGGAGATGTCGTCATGAACTTCGGGATGTTCCTGTTTATCCAAAATGTGATGGTCGTGAACAGAAATAAGGATAATCAACAAGAAACCAACCCCCACCACGCCTAGTTCAGATCTTATTCCAAGGAAGGGAGGGAACCTTATGAAGAACTTGAAATACTCCCGTGTGATTATCAATGCTATTATCGTTGCTTCTGTCGTAATCGCTTTGACTTCCGGTTACAAAATCGGAGGCTAGTCACCGATAAGATAAAAAGGGAAGCACAGGCTCAACAAAACAGGCTGGATTCCGGCCTGTTTTTTCATGTGAAATTTTCGATTACAAAATTGTAAATTATCTCATTCACCCCTGGTAGCTTTGACATCAAGATACGACAAGGCAGGAGAAGAAATGATGAGTATATTAAAAAAGCTGCAAGAACGGGTTACCACGACGGGAATATACGTGTTTTTCATATGCATGGCAGGCCTGATCGTCCTCTTGTATTCGAACCATTGGTCCTTTTTGTATTATTCGACGACAGAGTGGGTCAAAATCTATTCCCTGTTGGGAGCAGTTCTGATTTTGGAGCATTTTACATTCCAGCTACCACCAGCAAGTAACAAGCAGTCCATGGATTCCTCCGTGTATCTTGCTTGTATTTTTGTGCATGGGACTGAAATCGCCATTTTGATTTTGCTGTTCAATGTGGTCATTGCTGCGTTTCGGCACACAGAGCTATCCTGGTGGAAGCATGCCGTCAATTTTTCCATTTACGCACTTGCTATCTTCCTGTCTTCCACCGTATTCGAACTAAGCGGCGGAACGCAGGGAGCCTTAAGCGAGGACCATTTTGCTTCCTACCTGCTCGCATTAATCTGCTACTTTACGGTGAACACAATCACCCTGGGCATCTACTTTTATGTCGCATATAAAGGGTCTTTCAATGAGCTCAAACAAGCTTTTTTGGCCGAATCCCTACTTGTATACTTATGTACACTCATCCTGTCTTTGGTGTTGACCACGCTGATTTATTATAACGGCATTTTAGGACTTTTGTTGTTCCTGGGGCTAAGCATGCTCTTATCCCACGCATTCAAGCAAATGTTCACAATGTATCGTGAGATTGAGGAAAAAGCCAACACAGATCGCAGAACAGGACTGTACAATCATAGCTACTTTGAAAATACACTTGAAGCTGAATTGAATGTATCCAGATCGCAGAACACTCCCCTAAGTCTCGCGCTGATTGATATTGATGATTTCAAAAAATACAATGATCATTTCGGTCATCTCAAGGGCGACCAACTCCTGGGTTTCCTCGGTGAGTTTCTTAAAAAGGAAACGTTCGGCACTCCTATTACCGTATCCCGTTATGGTGGAGAAGAATTCACTCTGCTTATGCCCGATCATACCGCTGAACAAGCCTATGAAAAAGTCAATGCTATCCGCAAAAAACTGAATGATTCTCGTTACGAGGGAGTCGAAATCTTCCCACACGGTTGTCTGTCCTTCTCCGCAGGCATTGCACAAAGCCGCATTGACATCTACGACAAATCACAGCTGGTCGATCTAGCGGATAAAGCACTGTACTACGCCAAGAAACAAGGCAAAAACATCGTTCATACCCACGGCAGTCTAAATGAAGTGGAACGCGAGGTCGATCTGGGACAGGATATTCGTGATCTGGAGCAGCAGCTTAACCTGTTCTTGTACAAGGATATTAACACCTTCAAGCATTCCAAACGGGTATTCAGATATGCAGCCGACATGAGCGATGTGCTTCAGCTCGGGCCGAAGGAGAAGCGGCGTTTTTTACTGGGAGCTCTCATTCATGACATCGGAAAACTGGAAATACCCTGGAATATCCTTAATAAAAAAGAGAAGCTATCCGGCGAGGAATGGCGGATGGTACAAGCCCATGTCATGTGGGGCAAGCGTATTGTCGAGGCCAACGAACGATTCATAGATTTAGTTCCTTTTGTGGAGCTGCATCATGAACGTTATGACGGGGGAGGCTATCCGTTTGGCTTTAAGGGTGAGCAAATCCCAAGGCTGTGTCGGATGCTGACAATTATCGACTCTTTTGATGCGATGACAACTGAGCGTCCCTATCAACCGACCAAAACGTTCGAGGAGGCCATCGAAGAATTGCGTACTTGTTCAGGTAGCCAATTCGATCCCGAACTAACGGCTATTTTTATCCAATATATTCAACATAAACAACCTGCTTTCACACAGTCTGTAGAAGCAGGTCTCTAATGTCTTATAGCCTCCTCATCTTACCACCTACCGTG
This sequence comes from Paenibacillus sp. N119s, assembly GCF_059447605.1. Classification (NCBI taxonomy): domain Bacteria; kingdom Bacillati; phylum Bacillota; class Bacilli; order Caryophanales; family Paenibacillaceae; genus Paenibacillus; species Paenibacillus sp. N119s. The sequence goes on from NZ_JCAJRU010000009.1 coordinate 19,644, forward strand.
AACGAAATCCCCTGGATTTTAGTTACGGTAGTTTTTTTCATATAATAGGCATTTTGCATACTGCAGATTATTTCAAATTTCATATAAATGTCATAATTCGCACCATCTATTCCCGTTATATGCACTATGATTAAGATAGGAATTGGATTGTCCGTATAAAATGCTACAAATGAGGATATCCTCGCTTCAAGTAATCGAGAGAAGGTGACTTCACAGGCATGTTGCAACTGTCTAGACCAGCCCGTGTGGCTTGTCTTTTATTGCTGTGTCTCCCTCTTCTGCTCCTGTTTCCTCACTTATCATGGGCTCATGCATTTGTCGTTGAATCCAGTCCAACCGAAAATCAGGTTCTGGACAAGTCTCCTTCCCAGGTGACCATCACCTTCAACGAAGATTTGCAGTCTGCCTTCATGTCCATCAAAGTGACCGATGAAACAGGCAAGCGGGTCGACACAGGAAAAGCACAGCTCAACCCAGAGCACCCATCCACCATGGGAATCCAATTGATTCCAGGGATGAAAAGTGGAATTTACACCATCACTTGGAGAGCTTTGTCCGCAGATGGACATCCAGTCAATGGAGTGATTCCATTTCAAGTAGGCAGCGGTTCCAATACATCTCCCCATCAAGCTACCGCTTCTGAAGGCTCTGGGACATCACGAATCGACTTAATCGCTGTCCGTTGGCTTTTTTACATAGGGCTATCGTTGCTTTTTGGAGCGATTTGTTTCCGGCTGTTCCTCTTACCAAGCATAAACCGGGACCAGAACCGCAATGAACAGCAGGTGCTTAGTCAGCGGCCCTCTGACACATTACCCCGCTGGACTAAGCTGCTATGGAGTGGCTACGGCATAACGTCTGCCGCCATTTTAATCAGCCTACCACTTCAGGCGTCTTGGGATGCCGGAGTATCCATCGGAGAGGGCTTTTCACTCCCCATTCTGGGAGAAGCCCTTCAATTTACGGGGGCGGGGCAAATCTGGTTTATCCAGATGATTCTCGTGCTGCTTTTGAGCGTAACGCTAATTTATGCGATCGATCCCAGCATTTCCAATCGTCAGCGCTATGTGTGGGGATACTGCTCCGTTCTACTAACGCTCGGCCTTATGCTGTCTAAGGCTTTTGTCGGGCATCCAGCAGCGGCTACCCATCCGGCTCCAGCCATTGTGGCAGATTTCGTTCATCTTGCGGCGTCTGCCTTTTGGATCGGTTCGCTTGCCGTCATGGTGGTGTGCCTGCCTGTTGCCGGATCGGAGCTTCCTGTACCCGAGCAGGCAACTCTGCGACAAGCCGCCCTGCGCCGCTTCGCTGGCTGGGGCATGGCTATGGTGGCGACGCTGCTTGCCACTGGTATATATGGAGCCGTGCTGTACATACCGACTCCCTCCATGCTGCTGAACACGTCCTACGGACTCGTTCTGCTCGGCAAAGCAGCGCTACTGCTAGTGATGCTGGTCTTTGCAGCCGGCCAGTTCCGCAGCGCTCGGCAAGCAGCGGCGAGCAAGCGAGCCGCCGGAGGATTGCGTGCCGAGCTGTCCGTCGGCCTGCTCGTCACGCTGTTGGCAGCAGTGCTCACTCACTTGTCACCCGGTCAGGCACCTGCCGTACCGTTTGAGGAGACTCGCACTACTAGCGAATACAGCGTTACACTGGCAGTTAGCCCAAATGCTGTGGGCAGCAATGAATTCAAGGTATCCGTTCAGGATAGCAAGGGTGCTGCCGTTTCAGGTATCCAGCAGGTCACATTAACGCTTACTCCAGCCAATCCTGACCAAGACCAACAGGAATTTGTTCTGCCTGTGAAGCAGCAACAGCCCTTCCGCAGTCAGGAATTGATAACCTCCGAAGGAACATGGGCGGTCAAGGTACATGCCCTGACGGCATCACTCGATGCAGTTGACGCGGAATTCACTCTACAGGTAGGCGGTAAAAAATAATTATTTTATGTTATAAGGGAGCGAAATAAAGATGAATAAAACGATTCAAACAGCAAAATCCAGGTTTTCCAGGTTAGCCACCTCTATGGGCTTAATCGCGGCTGGTGCCTTGCTTTTTGCAGGTATGGCCAGTGCGCATGTGACGGTCAAGCCTTCCGTTTCACAGCCTAATGCGTGGGAAACGTACACGTTGAAAGTACCTGTGGAAAAAAACATTCCAACCACCAAAGTCGCTTTAAAAGTTCCTAAAGAGGTCGTCTTCAAACAATACGAGCCTGTACCGGATTGGAAGGTGGCCACCGAAAAAGACAGTTCTGGCAAAATAACCACCGTCACCTGGACGACTGAAAAAGACGGCATTCAAGCGGGACAGTATCAACGCTTCAGCTTTGTCGCCCAAAATGCAGACCAGAATACCACAGCAGCCTGGAATGCTTTCCAATATTACAGTGACGGAAGTATTGTGGAATGGACCGGTGATGAAGGAAGTAACAATCCTCATTCCATTACCACAATTACAGCGAATGCCACACCCGAGACTTCTGCTTCTGCCGCAGACAGCGGACATGATTCAGCAGGCACAGCAAAGGGCCATGCGAGCACAGATACAGCTGAAGATAGCGGCAGCTCGGCAACGACCTCGGACAATGCTGCTCAGGCTACGTCTGCCGCTTCTGCTCCAGCCAGCTCTGCTGTACAGACAACAGCACTGGTCCTCTCGATCATCGCAGTCGTGCTTGGTGCGGCAGCAGTAGGCATTGCACTCAAACGCCGCAAGTAATTCATTCATGACAACAAAGCCTTACATGTAAAAAAGCTGGTGCCATTCATTCAGGCACCAGTTTTTTTTATAATGATCTCATCCTATCATTTCACATTCACCTTTCTATCATTTTTTTGGTAAAATGATAGAAACCTCACGATTCTAACATGATAGCATTGCAATCTATTGAGCATAGGAGATCATAGGATGAAAATCGTAAATAAGGCTCTGTTATCTAGCGCTATCCTTTTGAGTACCGCAGCGGGTGTCTTTAGCCCTATGGCACAAGCGGAGGCGGGGAAGATCAGCATCATGCTGGACGGATATCCATTGCCGTTCCCTGTACAGCCTGCCATGATGAACGGTACGACGATGGTTCCTTTTCGCGCTATTTCTGAGGCTCTGGGCATTACCGTAAAATGGGATCAAGCCAGCCAAAGCATCACCGCTACCAAAGCACAAGGCAATGCAACCAAGCAGGTGGTTCTCAAAATGGGAAGCCGCGATGCCACAGTAGACGGACAAACCGTTCAACTAACAGCTGCACCGCAAACCGTACGCGGAAGCACAATGATTCCGTTGGGCTTTTTCGGGCAGCAGTTTGGAGCTACAGTGAACTGGAATCAGGGAACGCGAACGGTCTCGATTACATCGCCACGTGAAGCTATGTATACTGTGGGCTTTTATGCACTGTCTTCCTTTGACCAAAAATCGAAAATACCGAATTTTAATGCCGTTGCCTTTGGCTGGAGCCGAATTGATACGAACGGACAGTTCACGACGACCGGCAAAGAATATAAATGGCCTCAAGCTGCCGGAGCTGTAACACCTGAGTCTATTCTACAGGAGGCAGATAGCCAGGGGACTTCCCCTTACCTTATGGTTTATTCTGTCGACGGCAATCATGAACTAACTAAGGTTTTGGAAAGCGCGCAGCTTCAAGAACAGACCATTTCTCAAATCGTCAGCACTGCCACCAATAAGCAGTTCAAGGGCATTACGTTAGACCTTGAAGGATTGGGATGGAGCGGCGATAAGTCCAAAGCTCGTTCCGACTACAACGCCTTTATTAAAAAGTTGTCAGCCAAAGCGCATCAAGCTGGACTCAAGCTCACCGTCGTTTTGCATCCGCTGAATAGCTCTTACGCTGGCTATGATTACAAGACGCTGGGTAATCTGGCGGACGATCTGATCATTATGGCTTATGATTACGGACAAAAGGCTACGCCTGAGCCACTGGATAAAGTGGACGAAGCTATAAAGCTGGCGTTGAAGGAAACCTCGCGTGATAAGCTCATTTTGGGAATCTCAATGGGGAGCGAAAAAGACAGCACCGTTAACGCCAAGATCGGTTTAGCCAAACGTTATGACCTCAAGGGAATCGCCATCTGGCGTCTAGGTATCATTGGAGAAACGGCCTGGGCGAAGATAAGCGAATCGATCGAGTTTAAATAGTGTCCATTTTGTAAAAGGAATCCGTCCTTATTCAAGCCCGCTAATGATTTCTTATGCGTCTTCTATGAAATCATTTGGCGGGCTTTCTTCATGTCCTTTAACAAAAACCTTGCCTGATTTGGAAATTGTCGATACAGGCTCGCACCCCTGTTCTCCATAGAAGATCCCCCAGTCTCTCATAAAATCCAGCAACGGCCTTAACGTTTCTCCCAACGGGGTAAGCGAGTATTCTACACGGGGTGGGTTCTCATTATAAATTTCACGGTGTACAATGCCATCTCTCTCCAATTCACGCAGCTGCAAGGTTAGCATCCGCTGTGTAATATTAGGCAAGGTCCGTCGAATTTCGTTATAGCGCCGTGGTCCTGTGGTCAAATGATACAAAATGACCCCCTTCCACTTGCCTCCAATCACCCCGACGGTTTTGGCTACCGGACATCCAAAATTAACGCTAACCGCATGTTCCGTCTCCTGTGCCATGTATACCCCTTCTTTCTGCTAGAATGTGTAATCAATAGCCTCAGACGTATGACAAGGAACAAATATGTGCGTACTTGTTCCCTGCAAAAACTTTCTATATGATAACTATATATTCGATATTAGCTCTCATTATAGTAGCAGAAAACCCATAGAGCACCAACTAATCCCATATCAAAAGGAGTACATTTTATGTCCAATACATCAGCTAAAAAGCAGGAAATTCTGGATGCCTTTCTATTCAGACATGCCACGAAGGAATTCGATCCTAATCGCATCATACCGGAGGAGGATTTTCAATTTATTCTCGAAACCGGACGCCTCTCCCCTAGCTCTGTAGGATTTGAACCGTGGCAGTTTGTGGTCGTACAAAATCAAGCATTGAGAGAAAAGCTGGCGGCAGTGTCCAGTGGCGGTCAAAAGCAGATCCCAGCGGCCAGCCATGTCGTTCTGATTTTGGCACGTAAGGATGTCCGCTATGATTCTCCTTACGTAGAGTACATGTATAAAGAGGTTAAGGGTATGTCTGACGAAGACTTTGCCTCACTACCGGGCCGCTATAAGATTTTCCAAGGTGAAAGTCAACGCCTGCTGGAAAACGAACGCACGTTATTTGACTGGGCCTCCAAGCAAACCTATATTGCCTTGGGCAATATGATGACAGCGGCTGCTCAGATTGGCATTGATTCCTGTCCAATTGAAGGCTTTAACTATGATCAGGTGCATGCCATTTTGGAGGAAGAAGGACTGCTGGAGAACGGACTGCTGGATATTTCAGTCATCGCTGCCTTCGGTTATCGTGCTCATGAACCCAAGCGGGAAAAATCCAGACAACCTCTCGAGAAGATCACACGCTGGGTTCTGTAACCTAAAACCCATCCCCCAAAAATTCAGGAGGTTAAAGCATTTAAAAAGCGGGCTTGCGGTGTCCATCTTAAGTGATGAACACACCGTAGCCCGCTTTTTTTTAGAATACTTCAATCTTTATAAAAATTCCTTTCGAAGCCAGGTTATCCAGGCACTCCTTCATATACTCGTCATCATGCTCCTCATATGCGCCCGCGCCTGCCAGCTCCTTGCCTAGCTCCGTCCTCCAAGGTTCACACTGCTTACCGCGATACAACGGCTGTTCCCATAGTGGATCAACCTTGTATCCTCTGCTTTTCATTTCGTCCATAATGAGCTTATGATAGCGCACCAGCAGCATGGGGTGATAGTCGAACACATAATTCACTGTGGCGTGTGGCTTTCCCCATCCGTTCCCCCGCAGGGCACAACACTCACGATGTTGTCCCAATAGTTGCGGACGAGGCAGTTTGCCAATTAATTGTTCATGCCAAAGCCTCATATTCCCACAACCTTATCTGTAGCTTTTTCTGTATTATTGGATTAGCATACGAATACCTGTCAGCACAATACCGATCAGGAAGCCTGTTACAGCCCCGTTAATACGTATCCACTGCAAATCCTGTCCCAGTTTGTCCTCCATCAGTGCAATCAAGGATTTGTTATCCATTTTGTCTACATTTTCGCGCACCAGATTACCAATCCGGCTATGGTTAGCTTCCACAAGACTAGTTATTCCTTCCACAATCCGTGCATTGATTTTGTCCAGCAACTCCGTATTCCCTCTTAAATCGGCCAGCATCCGATCCAACAGCGGCAAAATGTAGGTTGGCACATAGTCTCCATCTTCCATATAGTTCAATAAGCGGGTACGAAGTTCTTCCATTTTACCGAGTACTAACGCTTCGCCTTCCCAAGCTTCAACAAGGCTATCCTTCCAGCCGTTCAGTCCTTCCTGAACTGTATCCTTTGTTGCCAATCGGGTCACCTGTGTTCTCAGACCGTCGATCACTGCCAGACGGCGCGGATGCTCTTCCCTTTGCAGCTCTGCTACCTGATCCAGCAGGAAATGACGAATCATTTCACCCATGCGCTCTTCGTTCAGATAGCCGAGGAAAGCGTTCAAGGCAAATTGCATCAGCCCGCTTACCTGCAAACCGCTGACAGCCTGCATCCCTAAGGCGCCCAGCGTATAGCCCGTTTCCGGTCTCGAAAGCCAGGCTTCCACCTGCTCCAGCGTGTAATCCAGTGCGCGAATATCATAGCCCTTCTCACTGGATTGGCGAGCAAGAGCCTCCAGTAGCGGTCCGACGTCGATGTCCGTCACCTGTCGCTTGACCTCAGCCACGATAATCGGGGTCAATTCCGTGAGTGGGAGCGACTGAACGAGCCGCTTAGCGAGCATATCTATCGATGCTGCTGCTTCTGGTGTACGCAATCCTTTTTCCACACCATTCAGTACCAGCTCCGCCAAACGAATGTCCGCAATTTTAGAAGCAATACTGTCTTTGTTCAGCAAGTTATTTTCCACTGTGTTCACCAGTGCATTCGTGAGCTTGTCCCTATTTTTGGGGAGAAGCGCCGTATGGGGTATCGGGATACCTAGCGGATGACGGAACAATGCAGTGACAGCAAACCAGTCAGCCAGCCCCCCAACTAGCCCTGCCTCAAAGGCTCCGGCTAACAAACGAGCCCAGCCATATTGCTGGAAAGGCACCGTAGCTGCAAAGCCTGCCCCCAGAATAACGAGCGACCAAGCCGCTGCGGTTTTCGTATTTTTTGATTTTCCCATCCTGTAATCCTCCAAACTGACTATCAAATAAGTAGTGCACTCTACATGTATTACCCATCATATCATTGCCTGTGTAATTTCCAAAGTTGAGAACGCTTTTAATTCAACACATAAGGACATTTTTTGCGTAATTTTTTATGCATATATCTCTCTTATTTACATTCACGTTCGTGAAGCAAATCACAACACTGGGTATAAACTCTCATTTTTAATAATAAGCCTTATGAACCATTTTATCAGAACCAAGTCCTAAATTTCTTAAACCGAAAGGAGAAATGAATGGAAAAGTTGAATGGGCATGTAAGATATTTTTTTCTACACTAATTCTATATTTGACCCCAGAAAGGATTTGAATCCATGATGACCCCAGAATTCTTTCAACAATATTCGACCTTTTATACGTATAATCAGGTTAAGTATCCATGAGAAGCGAGGCTTCAATAAAAGTCACACACATATTTTGATATATAGACATATTTAATGTGATAAAATAAACTTTTATTAAATAGTAAATCATGTTTAATCAGCCATTATATATTGGTAAATCAAACCAAGACAAGCTAGATAAAATTGCTTTTTTGTAAAGGAATTGAATATGACAACAGACAAAAAAAACAATGAGGGCCTCTGGAACGGCGAACCTGTCGTAATTGTGCGCACTCCCTCCGCTTTTGCCAAGCAATCCCTTTTATATATTCAGGAATTAGGATATTTCCAAAAAACCTCTGATTTCACAATAGAAAGGAAAGAGCTCACCTCCTTTTTGCTTGTTTTCACACTATCTGGTAAGGGGGAACTGCTGTACCGGGACAAGAAATATATTTTAAAACCTCATGATTTGTTTTTTATTAATTGCGAGGAATATGTGAAATACAGCACCTCCGATCATGAAGCCTGGGAGTTTATCAGCTTGTACCTGTACGGCAATCTGATCGAGCATTTTTACGAACAATTTGCCAAGCATAGTAAACCGGTAATATCCATACACAATCCGTCTATTATATTGGACAAGCTACATGCTCTAATCTGCGGGCAGTCTGATCGAAGCCTTTCCGGAGAACTGCTAACGTCCAGAATCATTGGTGAAATACTAACGTACATTTTGCAGCATCCTTATGATTATCGGCATGTAAATGATGGAACGCTCAGCGAAGTACGTCGAGTGCAGGATTATTTGGATCAGTCTTATTGTGAGCGAATTACACTGGACTCGCTAGCAGACATGTTCAATTTAAACAAATTTAATCTTGCTAAAAATTTCAAAAAACAAATTGGTTTTTCTCCAATTGATTATCTCATTAATGTTCGGATCACAGCAGCCCAGAGATGGCTTAAAACCAGTGACATGTCCATTGTGGATATCGCGAGGTGTGTTGGAATTCCCAATACAAGCCATTTCATTAATTTATTCAAGGAACACATAGGGGAAACACCTCACTCCTTCCGCAAAAAATGGGGAAGCCGCTCCAAACTGTAAATGGGAGATCATATAAATTCCTTTTGATAGATGATAGACGCATAAGCTATTCAAGCTAATGGCAAAGCTGTCGAAAGACAGTGACGCAAAACTATAGGGCCTTCCTACTCGGATGGCAGCCAGTTACCAGGTGAACGGGCTTTTTATTATGCCTTTTTTTACATAGCTCCATCACAAAATTACTATCTCTCTCGATGAAAAAACCTTGTTCGCTGTGATCAAGGTTTTTTTCTACTGGGATAGTCATGTCTGTCTAGTAGGCTGAATATATTAATTTCAAATAGGAGAATCACTTGGAGCATGAAAAAATAAATCAGGCGGGTCATTCCTGCTCATCCACAGAAATACACCCGCCATGGTTCATATCATGATTCAGTTGAATTCTTTGCAATCAGCTTGAAATCATCAAAGTGGAAGCCTGGTGCAACAACACAGGTTACCAATACAGGCTCATCCCCCAGGGGGCGTGCTGTTTGCCATACTGTTCCCGGTACGAGTGCTTGTGGATGCTGTCCTGCCTCCACATCTGCACCGACGATAATTATTGTTTCTTCGCCAGGCTCTTCTCCGCTTCCACCCAATTTCAACTCTATAGGGCTTCCGCTATGGTACAGCCACAGCTCATCAGAATGGACCACATGCCACTCGGAGAACTCACCCGGATGCAGCAAGAAATACGTAGACGAAGCTGCAAAGCGCGGACCGGAATACACATCCGGCAATACAGGCTTCGGAATTTGAAAATTGGCCTTCCACATCTCTTTGTACCAGCCGCCTTCTGGATGGGGCTCCATGCCCAATGCCGTGACTAGCGGTGAAATAGCTTTCGTCATTGTCTATCCTTCCTTTACCCTAAATTCCTTCTCCCCTACTGTAAAACATAGCGCTGCTTTTGTCACGTTTCTCCCTCTGCATGTCGAGGTTTCATAATTAATGTCAAATTATATAACATTAAATTGTGGATATATATTCGTTTCCATCATATAAATAACAAATAACTAGTAAAAAAACAGTCAAAAACGTATTTTGCGTTAAGTTTACTAACATAAAATCTTGTTTTTTATTGTAAGCTTATAGTATCATGAGAGAAATTTTTAAAATTCTAATAGAACTACATCATGTCAGTCTGTCTGCAAAGCGATGTATCCAAGACAAAAAAAGGGGTGAGCTCTCTGATCCAATTTCGCAATGTCAACAAGCATTACGGTCACTTTCATGTACTTAAAGACATCAATCTTCAGATTAAGGAGGGCGAGGTCGTTGTCATCATCGGTCCCTCCGGCTCAGGTAAAAGCACCCTGCTTCGCTGCATCAATCGTCTGGAAACGATATCTGATGGGGAGCTAATCGTTAACGATGTCCCCGTGCATGACAAAAAGATTGATATTAACGCCTTCCGCCGCAATATCGGGATGGTGTTCCAGCATTTCAATCTGTATCCCCACAAAAAGGTGATTGAGAACATTGTACTGGCACCGATGAAGGTACTGGGCATCCCGAAAGAAGAAGCTATTCAAACTGCCCTCACCTATCTGAAGCGTGTCGGAATTGAAGAAAAGGCACAGAGCTACCCCGCCCAATTGTCCGGTGGACAGCAGCAGCGGGTTGCAATTGCCCGCGGACTTGCAATGAATCCGAAAATTATGCTGTTTGACGAGCCGACTTCAGCTCTGGATCCCGAAACGATCGGAGAGGTGCTGGATGTCATGCGCTCGCTTGCCCATCAAGGCATCACGATGGTCATCGTCACTCATGAAATGGGCTTTGCTCGTGAAGTGGCTGACCGCGTGATTTTTATGGACAAAGGACAGATCTTGGAAGACAGCCAGCCTGCTGAGTTTTTTCAGAATCCGGGTGAAGAACGGGCTCGTTTGTTTCTGAGCCGTCTGATTCATCATTAAACGGACTATTATTAACTGGAATAAAAATTGAAAGGGGATCATTTTGATGAGAAAAAGATTTCAGTGGAGTACTTTGGTGCTGGTTGCATTATCCTGTCTGCTCGTCTTGGCAGGTTGTGGAGGCAAACAAGAAGCAGCAACGTCGGGGAATGAGGCAGCAGCTCCCAACGGGCTGGAAGCCATCAAACAGCGTGGCAAACTGGTCGTTGGGGTGAAGTACGACACCAAGTTATTCGGACTAAAAGATCCGGCTAGCGGGAAAGTCGAGGGCTTTGATGTCGACATCGCCAAGGCTGTTGCCAAGCATATTTTTGGTGATGAAACCAAGCTCGAACTCAAGGAAGTCACATCCAAAACACGAATCACCCTACTGCAAAACGGGGACATCGACGCTATTATCGCCACGATGACCATTTCGGATGAACGCAAAAAACAGGTCGATTTCAGCGATGTCTACTTTAATGCAGGGCAATCCCTGCTCGTGAAAAAAGGAAGCCCGATCACAGGTCTGGAGTCCCTGACTCCCGACACCAAGGTGCTCGCTGTTAAAGGCTCTACCTCTGCAAAAAATATCCGCGAAAAGGCACCCAAAGCAACGATATTGGAATTTGAAAACTATCAGGATGCCTTCAATGCCCTAAAGGCAGGCAAAGGGCAAGCGCTGACGACCGATAACTCTATTCTGCTTGGCATGCAACAGCAAGATCCGAATTATACCCTAGTAGGCGGAAACTTCACAGAGGAACCTTACGGCATTGCAGTGAAAAAGGGGCAAACCGAACTACTGCAAGCCATTAATGATACGATCAAGGAACTGAAAAGCAACGGTGAATACGATAAGCTCCACGAACAATGGTTTGGGGTTAAGCCCGAATAAGGAACTTATGAAGGAGCCGCGAATGCGTGCTCCTTCCTTTCTTAGTTAAGGGAAAAGGAGGTATATCCGTAGATGCTTACTTTTGATATCAACGTACTTTTCGATCATGGTGACCGCTTCAGAGAAGGCTTGCTTCATACCGTTCAAGCTAGTGTCATTGCCTTGATCGGAAGCTTTATTCTGGGGGCTATCATTGCCATCTTCCGAATTGCACCTTTTAAATGGTTAAACTGGGTCGGTACTGTCTATGTAGAGGTCATTCGCAATATTCCATTGCTGATCGTCGTGCTGTTTTTTTATCTCGGTCTGCCCACTTTAGGCATCCCCTTGGACGGCTTTATATCTGGCACCCTTGGGTTGACTGTCTACACAGCTTCTTTTATTGCAGAAGCTATACGTGCTGGCATTCAATCTGTACCTAAAGGACAATTTGAAGCGGCAAGGTCCTCCGGGCTGAATTACAACCAGACGATGATCAGCATTATTTTACCGCAAGCCATTAAAATTGTACTGCCTGCGATCGGCAATCAATTCATCAATTTGGTTAAAAACTCTTCCGTGCTGGCGATTGTGGCTGGACTGGATCTCATGTATTACTCGGATCTCATTAACTCAGATACCTTCCTGCCCATCACAGTCTATGCGATCACGGCACTGCTGTATCTTGTATTGACGGTTCCGCTCAGCTTTCTCGTGCTATATATGGAGCGACGCTTGTCCAAAACATCCTAAGGAGGGAAGCCCGTATGGATTTCGGTGGATTGTTTGTATGGCCTAATGTGCGTTTTATACTGGAGGGCTTCCTGCTCACACTGGAGGTCGCCATTTACGCTATCCTATTCAGCTTCGCTCTCGGTATTGTGTTCGGTATCCTGCGCTATACCCGTATACTCGTCCTTTCACAGGTTGCAGCCTTTATCATTGATCTGATTCGCAACCTGCCCTTATTGCTCATTATTTTCTTCATCGGTATGGTTTTGCCATCCATCGGATTTTCGATTTCCCTCAAATGGGCAGCCATTACAGGACTGTCGATCTTCGAGGGAGCCATGATTGCCGAGATTGTGCGCAGCGGTCTGAATTCGGTCCATAAAGGACAGCTGGAAGCCGCACGTTCCTCCGGTCTAAGCTATTCTCAAACCTTATGGCATATCATTCTGCCCCAAGCGCTCCGTCGCATGGTGCCTCCCATTGTCAGCCAGTTCATTTCCCTATTCAAGGATACTTCACTGGCTGTCATTATCAGTTTGCCGGAGCTGACGCATAACATTCAGATCGTCGGTGGACAAAATCAATCCTTTGTCATTCCTGCTCTGCTGTTCGCCGCTTCCCTGTACTTTGCCGTCAATTACAGTATGTCACTGATTGCACGCAGGCTGGAGGTTCGCACACATTAAAGCTCATGGTACTCATCAGGTTGCCACTAGTTGGAACGCTCTGTTAATTCAGCTTGTATCTGTTCAATCAATCGCTTCATTGCTTCTCCTTGATAACGGTCAGACCGATAAATCAACTCTAGCTGACCTTGGGACACGCCACGCAAAATAGGTACATTGCAAAAATGTGAACGATCCAGTTCTGCTGCAAGGGACTCCGTCTGTATGGTTGCGGCAAGTCCCTCCCGCACCCAGTTCAGGATGGAAGGTATAGAATTTGTCTCCAAGACGGTTGTAAAGGCATACCCGCGATCACGGAAGCACTTTTCAATCAGCCTCCTTCCGGGATGACAATCTGGCTGCATCGCCCAAGGTAGATGCCTCAATTCGTCCAGCATAAGGGAAGAGCGATTAGAAAATACATGATTTACCGGGACAATAAGACAGTAACTCTCTGTGCGAAGTGGAAGCTGGACAAGCCTGTCATCTGTACCCGAGTGTAGCGTGATACCAACGTCCACACGGTTATCCAGCAGCTGTTCTGTTACATCAAAGGATGGACAGATGTGCAAGCTGATTTTAGGAAATGACCGATGGAAATGGGCAAGCATCTCTTGCAATGGCTCTTCCAGTTCCGGTAATGCGATACCAATCCGTAAACTCCCGCGCTGCTCGGTACGCAACTCCTCAATGGAAGCCTTCGCTTGCTGTAATCCCTTGAGCGCATGTGCACTGTGTTGCAACAGCAGTTTCCCGGCATCTGTCATTTTAATTTTCTTGCCTGCACGGTCAAAGAGCGTCATACCCAGTTCCTCTTCCAGCGCCTTAATTTGCAAGCTAAGCGTGGGTTGGGAAATGCCAATCTTTTCCGAAGCCTTCGTAAAATGCAGTTCCTCGCATACGGCTATGAAGTATTGAAGCTGACGTATTTCCGTCTTCCTTCTCTCCCTTCGAGAATCCCCAGAATGATGTCATGAAAAGTTTAAAAGAAGCGCGAGTTCGGAACGTTCCGGTTCGCGCTTCTTCATCAAGTTAAGGCGCTTTTTTAGATTATTGATCTACTTCTGCTTTTTCCGAAGTCAACGAAATATTCGCAAACGCGTCTGCATCGTACTCCTTACCACGGGTAATATCGTAATTGGCTACCCGATGATTCACTGCCTCCAGCGAGTAACGGAATAATGTGGGTACAATAGGAGCCTCCTCGCTCATATACGCCTGCCACTGATTGTATATATCCTTACGGTAATTGTCGTCAAAGGCTTTCACAGACACCCCTTCCTGCAACAGCTTATCATTCTCTTCACTGGTAAAGCGCGAGTAGTTAAAGCTGGCTCCGCGTCCATACAGCCCACTAGGGTTTACATCTGTACCTGTACTCCATGCGCCGCCAAAAATATCAATGCCCGGGTCATCCTTCTGCACACGGTCATAGAAGGAATTGAACTCCAGTAGACGACCGTCCACCAGTTCGACATGAAGCCCGACATCCTTCCAATTTTGCAAATAAAACTTAGCCAGCGATTCGGCCGTCGCATCCCCGCTCATTGCTGCATAATGGAGCACCAGTTCCTTGCCCTTAGGGTCTTCACGGTATCCATCTCCATTGGTATCCACATATCCTGCCTCGTCCAGCAGCTTTTTCGCCTTGTCTGGATCATACGCAATGCCCTTCGCATTCACATCATGGTATCCCTTGAAGGCGGGCGGGATCAGGGATGTCGCAGGAGTCCGAAGCCCATGATAGAGCTGCTTGCCAACCTGCTCATTATTCAGCGCATAGCCAAGGGCCTGACGTAATGACTTGTTCGCCAGCTTGGCGTTCGGGTCCATAATATTTAGATTCTTGGCCTGATCAAATTTGCCCAGCTTAAAGCCTACATAGCTATAAGATAATTCCTCCTGACCGAGAAACTGTACATTTTTCGGATTACTGGCCTCATTGTAACGGGTGGTTGGATAGCTGGCCCAGTCGATTTCTCCGCTTTTTAACGCCTCGGTAATGACATTCGGATTCACCACCTTCAGATGAAGGCCATCCAACTTGGGAGCACCGTGGAAATAATCTTCATTTTTAACGAATTCCACAGATTCACCTGTGACCATAGATTTAATTTTGAACGGTCCATAGCCAATCGGATGTTTACGGACAGGATCAGATCCGGCCATATCCTTTACGGGAATATTTTGAAACACCTTCTTCTCCAGTGGTGTGGACCAAAGTCCCGACTTTACGGAAGGATTAGGTTCCTTGAAATGAATCGTAACCTCTTTCTCATTCAGCACCTCGATGCCTGAAATCGTTTTGGCTTTACCTGCATGATAATCTTCCATACCTACAATGTTGGTCATAAAACTATCATAACGTGGACCTTCATAGTCTTTGTGACCGATCACTTCATAGGAAAAGGCATAGTCCTCTGCCGTTACGGGATTACCGTCCGTCCAGTTCAATTTGGGATCAATTTTGACAGTCACTGCCTTATTGTCTGCGGAAAAGGAAATCGTCGCCGCTCCTTTATCATCAATATTCAGATTGGAATCAATCGAAAACAGGGAAGGGTAGAAAAACTGGAAGACCTCAAAATCCGGATTTCCATCATAAAATACAGGATTCAGAATCCCTTCAAAAGGGGTATCGGATACAAGCGCATAATTGATGATGCCGCCCTTAATGGGGGTTTTATCGTTCTTGACCGCCTTTGCCAGCGCCGTCGTATTCACCTGCTTGCTGTCGGTCCCTGTTCCACCTGTACCGTCAGACGATTTTGCACCATTCGAAGCGGAAGGCGAGCCGCTGCATGCAGCCAAAGAAAGCGCCAAAATAGCAGACAGAACAGGCAGAATTCCTTTTTTCCAGTGTTTAACCATTGTAAACCCCTCCTTGTTGTTGTCCTTATTCCTTGAACTTCGGTTAACCCAATCGTTGTCTGGCGTCCGTGGCACGTTTGAGCGCCTGACCGATAAAATTGATCGCCAGCATTAGCACCAATATCAGCAATGAGGCAGGCAGCCACATCCACCAGCTATTCTGCAATACATCCGGATCATTCGCATAACTCACCAGCGTCCCCAAGCTTGGAGTAGATTCCGGCAAGCCAAAGCCGAGATAGGAAAGCCCGGTTTCAATCCCGATATTTCCAGCAAGATTAAGCGTTAGATTCACAATCACAACTGAACTGAGATTGGGCAGCACACCAAACCATATGATCTTCCAATTGGGTGTGCCCAGGGTTTTGGAAGCCTGGACGTAGTCCAATTCCCGCTCTGACAGTACCTTGGCCCGGATCAGGCGCGCTTTTCCAATCCATAAAAAGGCGGTCATAATAAAAATAAAAGACCCTATGCCGCTTTTGGGCACAATACTGACAAATACAATGACCAGCATCAAAAACGGAAGCACCAGGATAAAATCAATGATCCGCATGATAATGTTATCAACCAGTCCTCCATAAAACCCGGCTAGTAAGCCCAGCGTTAAGCCGATGGCGGCCGATAATAAAGTAATCGTAAAGCCGATGGTAAATGAATTGCGGGCCCCAATGACCAGTTGGCCGAAGATATCCCTGCCCGCTCGGTCCGTACCCAACCAATGCACTGAGCCGGGAGCTTCGCGGATCGCGCCCAGATCGACCGTCGTGACTACATCCTGATTGACAAACAGGACAGAGGCATATATAAAAATCAAGAACAAAGCCACAAATCCAATGGAAATCAAGGCCATTTTGTCACGTACCAGCTCACGACGCAGTACAGACCAGCTAGATGGTGATTTACGAATGATTTCCGGCGAGAAGACTTCCTCCACCTGCATAGACACCATAATCCCTCCTTTTTTCTAGACTTGTTCGCTATTCAATTCGAATGCGGGGATCGACCTTGCTTAGGATGACATCCGATAAAAGGGTTCCTAAGAGTGCCAAGAAACCGGAGATCATGACCAATGCATTCACGACTGAAAAGTCCCGTTGGGTGATGGACTGTAGAAACAACTGACCTAGCCCCGGATAACCAAAAATAGATTCTAGGAAAATGTTGCCCGCAATCACACCCGTCAGGTCATAGCCCAAGAAAGCAGCAATAGGCAATAAAGAGTTTTTGAAAATATGACGGGAATAGATCTTTCCTTCGGGTACCCCCTTGGAACGTGCTGTTTTTACAAAATCCTTCAAACGTGTGTCAATGACCTCATTGCGCAAATACTGGATCGTCGCCGTCGTACTGAGCAATGCGCCCGTAACCGCCGGTAGAATGAGATGATACGACTTATTCACGTAATATGACCATGTCCCCGGCTCCACACCTACATCCACACTGCCGCTGGTTGGAAACCAGCCTAGCCTGAATCCAAACACGTACAGCAGCAACAACGCGAGTATAAATAGGGGTGTTGCAAAGCTGAGATAGGTATATCCCACCACGGTTTTATCCAGCAGACTATGCTGATACCGACCGCTAAGCACTCCCAGCGGAATGGCGATCAGATACGTCAGAACCAGAATCACTACGCCCAGAAAAAACGTGTTTCCCAAACGACTGCCAATCAAATCGGTAACGCTAATTTTATGTACATAAGATTTGCCCAGATCCCCATGAGCAAGCTGGACAAGCCAGTTCCCATATTGCACCCACACCGGGTCATTGAGCCCCAATTTTTGACGCTGTTCTTCCAGTGCAGCCGGATTCAGATTGGGTGTTGAAGTGATGAGCCCTGTCAGGGCATCCCCCGGCATAGCTTTGGCTAGGAAAAATATGAGCACACTTAGTGCAAAAAGTTGAGGGATCATAACCAGTAGCCGGCGCAGTGTAAATTTCCACATATTCTGTACCTCCCTATGGTAGCGCGACTTGATGGGATGGACTTACGGATTTCAGGGCAAACGGCTTTCCGCTTGCATCTAGATGTTTGGGGAGCTCTGACTTGTAAGAGGATAAAAGCATCTGCCTTCTTCGAGCATTTTCCAGCCGCTTCGCAGGATCGATACTGGGAATGGTGGCAATAAGCCGCTGGGTATACAAATGCTGTGGACGCTCATAAATATCTTGCTCGCTCCCCTGTTCCACTAAGCGACCTCGGTACATAATGCCGATTTGGTCGCACATATGGCGGATAATCCCCAGGTCGTGACTAATGAATAAATACGTCAATTTGAACTCCCGCTGCACATCCTTCATAAAATTAAGCACCTGTGCCTGCACAGAAACATCAAGCGCTGATACGGGCTCATCAGCAATAATCAGCTTTGGATTTAAAGTCAGCGCACGCGCAATCCCGATCCGTTGCCGCTGACCCCCGGAAAATTCATGCGGATATTTGTAGGCTGCGTCAGCGTTCAAGCCCACCTTTTCCAGCAGCGTCTGAACTTTTCTCCGCTCTTCCTCATTACTCAGTCGTTCAAAGTTTCGCAGCGGTTCAGCAATGACATCCAATACACGCTTACGTGGGTTCAGCGAAGAATAGGGGTCCTGAAAAATCATCTGAATGTCTCTACGCAGCGGATGCCGGTTATTACGACTCAAAGCCGCAAGATCCTTGCCCTTAAAAAGAATCTGTCCACTCGTCAGCTTATTCAAGCCGATAATTGTCCTTCCTGTCGTCGTTTTTCCGCAGCCGGATTCTCCTACCAGTCCGTAGGTTTGGCCTGCCTCTATGCTGATCGACACACCATCCACTGCTTTTACCTGGTCAACAATGCGCTGGAAAAAACCACCGCGCACCGGATAATAAACCTTCAAATTATTTAGCTCCAGTAGTGCCATGAGCAGCCTCTCCCTTTGTCTCGTCTTCAAAATGAAAATGCTGGTAACATGTACAGCGAACCCAATGGCCGGGGGAAATTTCATTTAATTGAGGATGGTCTTCATGCATTCCCTGCTGAATCCAGGGAATACGCGGAGCAAAACGACAGCTATTACGGGGAATATCTTGCAATGAGGGAACCATGCCACCGATGACATGCAGCGTTTCTCCCTTGGTATGCGATCCCGGCATGGAGGCCAGCAAGGAACGCGTATACGGGTGCAGTGGATGCCGGAATAATTCAAAAACATCAGCGCTTTCGACGATTTCTCCGGCATACATGACCACCACACGGTCAGCTACTTCGGCCACAACGCCAAGATCGTGCGTAATCAGAATAATTCCGCTTCCGGTCTCCTGTTGAAGCTGTTTGAGCAAGTCAAGAATTTGCGATTGAATGGTTACATCGAGCGCAGTCGTCGGCTCATCTGCAATAATAAGAGAGGGACGGCAAGCTATGGCAATCGCGATCATCACACGCTGGCGCATCCCTCCTGAAAGTTCATGCGGATACTGTTCATACACGCGCACAGGATTGGGTATATCTACGCTTTCCAGTAGCTCCAGTACACGCTCCCTTTTTTGCTTCGTCGATAGGGACGTATGATAATCGAGGTTTTCCTCGATCTGCTTACCAATGCTCATTAACGGGTTCAGTGCTGTTAGCGGGTCCTGAAAGATCATGCCAATGCCCGCTCCGCGGATTTTATTCATTTGCGCTGAGGAGAGACGGATCAGATCCGTGCCTTTAAAAAGAACCTCTCCTTCGACACGTGTCCGCTCCATGTCATGCAGTTGTGGGATTGAAAGCGCCAGCGCGCTTTTGCCACAACCGGATTCTCCGACCACAGCCAGCACTTCATTGGGGTTGACCGTCAGATCCAGATGGTCGACAGCGGGGTGATATTGATCGTTAATGCGAAAAGATACGGATAACCCTTTGATCTCCAACACAGGTTCGATATTCAATGCGTGCGCTTCCTCCATTCTCCATGGTCTTGTCCCGCTAATTCTCACCATGTTTGATGTTAAAACCTCCCACAAACATTACATACCTTTTTTGTCGGAATAATTTGAATACATCCTATCACCAGTATATGGATATATCAATTAAGATTATGCTATCAACATCATTTAAAAAATCAATGATCCAGCAGCAGCGCGACCTTCCTGGCACAAAATGTAACTAAATAACCAACCACAGGTTAATTTTTATCACAAAAAAAGCTGTTTGATCCCCTATAGAGGACCAAACAGCTCACTAGCACACAACAACTCACTCTGATTTTTTTACATTTGTTACGAAGCCGCTCCATAGGAGCCCGATTTGAACGTTTTTGGATCATACCATTTGTAGCCTGCTGCTGGAGCAGACCAAGGCTCAGGTTGCGGTTCCGTGGAAGCCGCTGGCTCCTCAAACGGTAGAAGCTTCGTGGGCTGATCCAGCGTTAAGCCTGCCACATCGGATAATTTGGTGTAATCCTGCTTCCATGCAAGCCATTGGACCGTTTGTACCAGGAAGGTGGCATCGTCCACTTCCTTGAAACCATCATACGTCTTCTTCGACTGTCCGTTTTCCTCGCGCACATATTTCGGTGTAGCGTCTTCTACAGGAGAAGAATCACCGATAAATGCTGCCTTGCCTTGACCGACCTTGGAGATTGCCGCAAATGGCCCTTCCGCACGGCCCCCGCCGTTATAGACACCCTGATCTACAGCATTGCCCCATTTTTTCGTACCTGTCGGGATATAGGCAATTCCTTTCGCTTTGGTAGGATCAATAATAGCCAGCGTAGAACCCGCATGCATGGCAATTGAACGTACACCCTTGGTAATGCCAAAAGATTGATCTGCAGCTACAATGTCCGTAGCATTCACGTCGCCAAGCGCATTATAGCGGAAACGAACGCCAAAGTTGGTTGCCAGCCAATCAGAGCTAGTCAATCCTTGCATCGCCGGTGATGCTGCTTCTTCTGCAGTCATGCCTTTTGCCGGATTAGTATAGGCTCCACGACGGTAGCCATTCATAACCTCGGAGGCATCCCAACGGTTTTTGTTGCGGTCCGCATTATAGTGGTCGGAGATGAAGAAGACACTTCCCCCGTTATTCACGTATTGTAGCAAAGCCGCCTGCTCGGAAGCTTTAAATGGAACATTCGCTTCACCGATGATGAACACATCATATTGGCGCAGCTTGTCATAGGTTATGGCTTGTTCCCCAAAAGTAAAAGGAATATAGCGGTTCAATTGGTCCACAGTAAAGCCTACATTACGCAATCCATCAGCAAAATCAGAGAAGGCGCCGTCAATGACCCAATCTGCTGCCCCAGCCGTCTGTGCATGCGTATTATCGAACAGCACTTTTTTACCTTTGCCGTCCGGCAATGTCGTACCGGGCTGACCCGGGTTTCCAGGATTAGGCTCGCCTGGATTACCAGGTTCCCCCGGCTCGCTTCCATTCACCAGTTCCACAGCGCTCGGACTTTTTATTCCGCCAAAATTATTATAGGTGCCAAGCGTACCTGTCACACGAATTTTAATGCCGATCAGCTCAGGATGGCCTGTTAGCCCAAATTGTCCTCTGTACGCTGATGACAGCTGCACATCCAGTAGGTTGGACGTGCTACGTTCATTCGCCTGGTCGGCAATCAGTACGTTAAAATCATTCGCAAACGGGGAAGAAAAATTAGCCGTTTTCGATCCGGTAGCATGTCCAACAATGTAACCTTCCACCGTCACCGTACCTCCACTGCCTTGACGCTGAAGGGCTTCAGCTACTGTCAGTGCTCCCTCTGCTTTGACCTGACCGAATGGAACGAAGATGCCGATCAGCAGCGATACGATCGCCGCCAGATGCAGCATTCCTTTCAAGCGTGAACCTGTGAACCGCAAGCCTTTTACCATACGTCAATATCCCTCCTATAATTCCATAAATGTACTTGTCCTCTATCAGATTAGCTATCAATCTTCTAATTCCTTCCTGGTTTGATCCATAATTATGTAAATTTTAATCTTTTTTATTGGAAACACACCTGTTTATGTAAAAATCGAACCCTGCGATTGACAGCGAGCGCGGCATACATTACGCTAAGGGAGATATGTAGAACGGTATACGCGAATGAAGATGACGGGAGAGTCTGTCCAGAGGCTTACACGCTGGCGGCACCGAAGGAGCAAACTGCCAGCGCCCGGCTGGCGGATAATCTCTCAGGTCCATGTATCGTCATCTGACGCAACTCTGGAGAGAGCGCAAGCCACCCAAGGGGTAAGGCGGTATGGACACCGCACGAAACTCTCAGGTAACGAGGACAGAGATAAGGGAAATTTCCTTATCCTGTCCTTTTTTGTGCTCACATCGTACGTCAGCATCAGGAACCGTCATATCCGCGCAAAGACGCGAAAATACAATATACTATGGTAGTAGAACATACAGGGGGCCACACCATGCGTTTCAAAGATGTATTTTCCATTATCGGTCCGGCCATGACCGGACCCTCCAGCTCACATACCGCCGGTGCGGTGCGGCTTGCACGCGTTGCCCGGCACTGGCTCGGGGCGCAGCCTGACCGCGCCCGCATGACACTGTACGGCTCCTTCGCCGACACGTACAAAGGACACGGTACCGACCTGGCACTCATCGCAGGCCTGCTCAATTACGATACGGACGATCATCGGATTCCCGATGCCGAGCAATGGGCGGAGCAGGCTGGAATGGCCGTAGAATTTGCCGTTAGCGGACTCCCTGCGCCCCATCCAAACACCGTCCGTTTCGAGCTATGGAAAGGCGAGGATCAGCGCACCCTGCTCGGCTCCTCCATCGGAGGCGGCAGTATCCATGTCCAGCAGCTCAACGAATTCCGAGTTAACCTGACCGGAGAACTGCCTACGTTGGTGCTTCTCCACTCGGATAAGCCCGGTACTTTGGGTGCGGTGACTTCAGCGCTAGGCGCTGCTGACATTAACATTGCTTATATGCATGTGGATCGCAAAGGCCGGGATGGTGAAGCACTTACCGCCATTGAAACGGACAGTCCTCCTACGGCTGAACTGATTGCCAAACTGCGTTCTATACCTCATATGTATGAAATTAAAATGATTAATCTGAAAAAAGGAGCTGAATCCGATGCGGTTTAGCCATCTGCATGAAATCAGCGCGATATGCGCTGAGGAATCCACCACGATTGGCCGCCTAATGATTCAAGAACAAATACAAGAGACGAATACAACGGAAGAAGAAATCTTCCGCCAAATGTCTGATTATTATGAAGTCATGAAGGAAGCCGTTCATCGTGGTCAGACGCAAGATACCGTATCCCGCAGCGGATTGACGGGCGGGGACGGCAAGCGTCTGGCCGAGTATCTGCGGACAGGGGAGACCTGCTCCGGCGACGCCTCCGCGCTCGCTATGGCTTATGCACTCTCCGTGTCTGAGGTGAATGCGTCCATGGGACGCATTGTCGCCACACCCACTGCTGGCTCTTGCGGCGTCATCCCTGGCGTGTTCATTAGTGCACAGGAGCGGTTCGGCTGGGATGACGAGCATATGGTGTACGGCTTGTTCGCAGCCGGAGCTATTGGCTACGTCATCGCCAACAATTCTTTCATTTCCGGCGCGGAGGGAGGCTGTCAGGCTGAGATTGGATCAGCCATTGGGATGGCCGCCGGTGCAATGGTCGAGCTGCGCGGCGGCACGCCTGAACAGGCCGTCCACGCTGTAGGCCTAGCGCTCAAGAACACGCTCGGTCTGATTTGCGACCCCGTTGCCGGGCTCGTCGAGATTCCGTGCATCGTGCGCAACGGGCTGGGCGCCGTGACTGCACTTGCCGCAGCGGATATGGCTTTGGCGGGAGTGCGCAGCGCCATTCCGTCTGACGAAGTCATTGACGTAATGCTTGAAGTCGGCAGCGCGATGCCGTCGAAGCACCGCGAGACCGCCAAAGGCGGCTTGGCCCAGACACCGACTGGCAAGCGTTTGACCGAATCCCTTACACGCAACACACTGGCCAAGAAAGATAAGTCGTAGTTTCTAAGCCTTAAACCAACTACTTTTCCTCTATAAAACAAGACGAATATTTCTCCCCTACATTCTCCAAGGGAAAGAGAATTCGCCCTTAAAAATAAAGGAGCAAGCATACGTCTAGGGACGACATGCTTGCTCCTTTTCTTTTCAATCGATTACAGATTACTGGACAGTTACCTGTACCTTCGTCATTTTACCTGCATATTTTACGGTAATTACAGCTTTGCCCTTGCCCTGTGCCTTAATGTTACCGTCTTTGACGGTCGCAACAATAATTCTGGACGAGGACCAGACGGCCGGCTTGGAGACATCCTTCTCCGACTCATCCTTATACGTCGCTGTAGCTGTAACCTTAGCCAGCTGCCCTGCCTTCAAGGTCAAAGCGACTTCGTCCGTTTGCAAATATTTAAGCGTATCAACATCTACAGGCACGCTGATCACTTTCCCGCCGAACTTCGCCTGAATGTTAGCTTTACCATAACTAACTGCGGTAACCTGACCCTTTTTGACAGTGGCGACCCTATAATTGGAGGTTTTCCATTCCGCTTGGGTCGTAACATCCTTTTCTTTACCATCACTGGATTTAACCACAATGGAAATGGTTTTTTGGTCTCCGGATTTGAGGGATAACGCAATGGCATCCGCTTCAATCTTTTGCGCTACGTCTACTTCTACCGTAAACGTAATGGTTTGCTTGCCATAGGAAGCCGTGACCGTTGCCTTACCGTTGGCATTCGCTTTAATCAAACCTTCGCTAACTTCAACGACCTTGACGTTGCTAGTAGACCAGGTGGCATCCTTGGTTACATCTGTTTTTGTACCGCCACTCTTAACGCCAGTTACTTTCAGTTGCTTTGTTTCCTGAGCACCGAGCACAATGACACGCGAATCGGTTTCCAGACGGTCTACAAGGCCTACTTGCACGTTAATCGTCAGTTTTTTGCCATTGTAGGTCGCTGTAATCACTGCTTTACCAGTCGCTTTACCCGTAATCGTTCCCTTGGACACAGAAGCAATATCTTCCGCACTTGAAGTCCATTCTGCATCCTTTGTAACATCTTCCTTACGCCCGTCCGCATAAGTAGCCGTCAGAGTCGCAGTATAATCCTCATTAATATCTATTGTTGCCGCTTTAGAGGACAAAGATAGATCACCAGGTACGTTTACGGATACGGTAGCTGTGGCTGTTTTGCCGCCATAAGAAGCTGTGATCGTTGCCTCACCTGTTTTATAACCTGTGACTTCTCCCCCGCTGACAAAAGCAACATCTTCATTACTGGACTTCCACTCTGCTTTACTTGTGATATCTTCTTCCGTCCCTGTTACATAGGTTGCGGTCAGCTTGAGCTTTTTGGATTCCTTAGCATTCAAGCTCAGCTTGTCCTCGCTTAAATCCAGAAATCTAGAGGTTTCGACATCTGCTTTAATGGAAACGGACTTATCTCCATACTTAGCGTTCACCGTAGCCGAACCCGCTCCAATGGCCATAATCGTTCCTTTATTCACTGTTGCAATTTTTTCATCGCTTGATGTCCAAGTAGCTTTATCTGTGATATCTGTTACCGTTCCATCCGGGTACACAGCAGATACCTGTATTTTCTTAGATTCATCCAAACGGAGAAAAATATTAGTTTCGCTGGCTTTCAGCTTATTCGTCTGATCCACATCCACCGCAATCGTAGCCGACATCGTGCCATATTTACCTGTAATTGTCGCCTTCCCTGTGCTATAGCCGGTAATAGTGCCTTTCAGAACATCTGCCACGGCTGTATTGCTGGAGCTCCATTCGGCAGACTCTGTAACATCCTGAGTCGATCCATCCGGGAACGTGGCTGTTAATTTAACCTTCTCCGTATCCTTTAACAAAAGAGAAACCTCTGATGTACTGGCATCCAGCCGTTTAACCTGCTCCACCTGTACAGCAATCGTTACGTTCTGTTGTCCATATACAGCCTTAATATTAGCTGAACCTGCTCCCCGAGCAGTAACTAATCCGTTGACTACAGTCGCTACCTTCTGATTATCCGAAGTCCAGGCCGCATCACCAGAAACCTGAGCTGTTGTATTATCACTGTAGGTCGCTGTCAGATCAATCTGTCCTGTACCGCTTGAACGCAGGCTCAGGCTTTGTACACTGGATGTCAGCGCCTTAACCTTTTTCGTTACATGTACCTGAACGGATTGTACCTTCTCCTTATAGGTCGCAATCACAGTAGCTTCCCCTTCAGCTTTGGCTGAAACTGTACCATTGTACACCGTAGCAATAGATGTATTATCACTTTTCCAATCTGTGCTTACAGTTACATTTGAGGTTGTCCCATCGCTATAAACAGCCGTTGCCGTCAACGCAGCTGTATCCCCCTGTTGCAAAGTTACCTCGTTAGACGAAAGGACAATCTTGGAAAGCACCGCTTCTGCTGCAGATGCAAACCCTGCATATGATGTAAAACTTGAAATCAGGATGACCAACGCCAGAAAACCGGACCATCTTTTCTTCAAAATCTAATTCCCTCCTATTTTCAAAGCTAAAAATTAAGGATTTGGCAAAATCCCTACACCTACGTTTTATGTCGTCATATGGAAAAGAATAGTTTAGACTTTAGAGAAAATTTGGTCCTTATTAACTAGAATCGGAACATTTACAGACAGCTATAAGCTGCTGCACGAATTCTCAGATGGTGGTACTCTTCCATATTGGGATCAAGCTGATGCATATAAACGACGGAGAACTGCTCGCTCGGATCTATAGAAACCCAGGTGCCCGCCATTCCCGACCAACCAAATTCCCCAATTGAGCTGTTGGCATGCCCAGCCGCTTTATCCATTAACGTGCGTACACCAAGTCCATAACCATAACCTGTATGGTATGAATTGGTGAAATCCGATAACTGGGCTGTATCCAAATGATTTGTACGCATTAAATCAATGGTTTTTCTCCCCAATAACTTTACTCCGTTTACCGTGCCGCCATTTGACATCATTTGTGAAAATGTAAGGTAATCTGTGACTGTCGAATATAAACCTGCGCCTCCACCTTCATATATAGCATCTGACTGATGATATTCATCCAAAAAACCCTCTATTTTCTCAAGTTTTCCGGTGTCTGTCCGTTGATACATGGAAGCCATCCGCGATTCAATATCTCCACGATAGCGGTAGCCTGTGTTGTTCATTTCAAGTGGATCAAATATTTCATCCTTCAAAAATTGCCCTACTGATTTACCCGAAATCACTTCAATAAGACCCGCAACAAGATCGTGCCCATATCCATATAACCATCGTGTTCCCGGTTCAAATGCAAGCGGAACTCCAGAAAGCGCTTTAATTTCTGTGCACAGGTCATACTTCCCCTGCTTTTCTTTTATTCCTGCAATGGCCTTCTGCATAGCTTTTCCTGTTTCTGAAGACTCGGAAGCGTAAGGAAGACCTATACTCATATTGAATATATGCTTAATTAAAATGGTTTTTTCTGCCTTATCCACGTAGGTGTATCCGTTAGGAGCGGTTTTGAATACATGCGCATTACGAAATTCGGGAAGATATTCATATAAAGGCTCATTCAACAAAAATTGCCCACGTTCGTACAGCATAAGTGCAGCCGCACAGACAACGACCTTTGTCATGGAAAACAAGCGATACACTGTATCCTCAGTGATTGGTCTTTGGGCTTCCAGATCAGCATATCCATGATACCCTTCATACAACACTTTGCCATTCTGGGCAATGGCACAACCGCAACCTGCCGGCCCATTTGCTACGAAATGCTTCAATAGCTGATCTACCTTGTCAAAACGAGACATATTCATCCCTCCTATTTTTCCTTCAAAAGAAACAAGCTTCCCCTCGCGCTCTAATTTCTTGTTCCAACAAACTCAGCACGATTCCTTGTAAGCGCTTATTCCACGCATTTATTTTAACGGTAAACTTGGTAAATACATAGATTATTTATCATAATCAGATGGCTTTACATTAACAGTTCAGCCACCGTTTCCTTCCAGCGATGGATCACCGATTCCGGTTCCTTGAGACGAACCGTGACACCTGTCAAAATATCCGCATATTGAGCTGAATCTTCTCTGGCTGCAAAAACATGAGCCGCAAATCGCTCACGTACATGCTTGGCCCCGGGCAAAGCAGGCAGATGTTCCAGCGACAATCGCACATAATGCGCCTTTCCCCCGGTAAACACGGCAAGTGTCGCCTTCCCGGTACGGATCATGTTACCCGTCGTAGTCGTACCCGGCCATAGTGCCAGACGCAAATTCCCCTCGTCCAGCGCTACAACCTCGCCCACACTAATCATCGCTATGTGCGGCCACTGATCCTCTGTGACCGTCAGCAGCATCATGGCTTCATGCTGCTTATCCTCCAATACCTTGCCGTCCAGCAGCGTGAACAGATCCTTACTAATCCTTGGTATCTGCATGATGTATAATCCCCTTTACATTTGGCTTATAACTTCAAAGTTACCATAATTCACGGCTGCTTACGAACGACCCTATATCCGCTCTGGAATAGGAGGAACATGAGCAGCATTCGGAATATCTTGGGGGTTTACCTTGAACGCCGATTTATACTTTGCTGGATCAGTAATGCTATCCGGTTCTGAGGTTCGCCATGTGAACAGGCATACAGGGCACAACAAAACCTCCCAGGCACCTTTAACCGGCGAATGGGAAACGACTTCTGAACGATTGGACTCACAACGGGGACAAATATGCATCTGTCAGCACTCCTTTAATCTTTCTTTGTTTTTAAAAATATTTAGCGAAGCATTTGGCTTAACTTTTTCTCCCATTCCGCTACACCCAGCGGGGAATCGAGTGGCTGCGAGTAATGGCCTCTAATATCCGGTGCTACAGGTGTCGTCGCATCCAGTATCATTTTGTGCGTCATACCTGCCGGATCAGAGCCAGGGTCAAGCGGTAAAATAGACAAGCCAGGAACAATCACAGCATCATGCTTCGGATGCAGTTTGGTGGATAAAGCCCACATGACCTGTGGCAGATTGAACGGATCGACCTCCTCATCCACCACAATCACCAGCTTGCAATACCCCAATCCATGCGGAGTCGTTAACGCACGCATTCCCACAGCCTTCGCAAAGCCGCCATACCGGGTTTTCGTGGAAATAATAGCGACCAGCCCATGCGTATACATGGCATTAACAGCTACGATTTCATTAGGAAAAGCATCCTTAAGCTGCTGAAACAACGGCACACTTGTATTCACACCGATCATATAATCCGTTTCCGTCCAAGGCATCCCGATGTACAGATGCTCAAAGATAGGCTGTTTGCGGTGATATACACGATTAATCTGAATGACTGGCATCGCGCGACCGCCGGAATAGTGACCTGTGAATTCA
>NZ_JCAJRU010000010.1:0-46794 GCF_059447605.1 Paenibacillus sp. N119s
TGAAGACGGGCAGATCAAGGGTTCCTTTGAATATTGCACGAAGCTGTTTGGCGCCGATGCGATTGAACGATTAACCGGAGATTTGATAGCGATCCTGTCACAGGTTGGAGCCAATCCGGATTTGCTATTAAGCGATATTCAGGTGAACTCGGACGAGCAGCCAGAAGGCTTCTCGCCAGATTCCATCGACTTTATGTTCTAGACCAGTTTTCAGTTTTCTAAAAATGATTTCACTGTGCAGGCAAGGGCAACGGCTCGTCCGATGGCCCTTGCCTGCACAATATTTTCCTGACATAACAACGATTCGTTCTTATTTCGTCGCTCTCTCAAATTGCTTTGCTCGGCACAATAACTGTGATCGTATTCTCCTATACTTAGGAGATGAACCCCACAGCTCGAATAGCAACACTATATTGTCTGAGACAATCAAGAGATTGACGATATGCGTTTTGGTAAATACACACTTCAGTAGAGAGGTAGCGCATGCTCAATCTGATTTGGTCTGGACTATGTATAAATGAATAAACCTCAGGGACCTATCCATCTAAAAAAAGGAGCCCTGAGGTTTTTTATTATTGAGTAGGAAGGACTTGCCTGTAGTAATACGAAGCGGTCTCAAAATCTTTTTGGTGATAGTAAGCTTCAGCTATAAGGACATACAATTCGCTTATTTTTTTGTGAGCTTGCTTTTGTTGATATATGGTGCGAGCTAAGAAGAAGTGATCCAGAGCTTGCGCTAGATTTCCATTACAGGAGTTGATTCGTCCTATTAAAATATTGAGCTGGGCTTTTAAATCCAGATTCATATTTACATGCAAAAAATCATTACAGATTTTTTCTGCTTCTTTAATGTTTTGAATGTCAATATAGAGCTCAGCAAGCTCCAATTTGGAATTGATCAGTCCTTCTTCATCGGATAACAAGGAGTATGACTCAATAGATTTCTCGATATAGACTAAAGATTCATCATAATTCTTGATCTTTTTATACAGAATACCCAAATTTAAGAGTGAACCCGCTTTCAACTTCTTATTGTTGGTTTGTTCAAAAAACAGGAGGGATTGCTCGTACTGCAGCTTCGCTTCCTCCCAATTCCCCGTTTTTTTATAGCATACGCCCATGGTCATTGAAATTTCGCCAGCCTTATAAAATGCACTGTTTTGTAGATTAATCTGCTGAGCCTCCAATAAATGAGTTAGCGCAGAAGTAATCTCATCCAAATGGCAGTGAAAGATGCCAAGGTTGAGAAGAACATCAACATAAAGCAGTTTGTCGACTGTAAATTGCTTGGTCAGCAGCAAAGCATTGTTGAAGCTTTTTAAAGCCTCTGTTAGCTGATTGGTGCGATACAAAATTTGACCCTGCAAATTATATGATTTGGCTCTAATATCGTAATCAAAAGGAGGAGCATGCTGAATGACATCTTCAATATATTCATGGGCTTTTTCCATATCGTTAGATAACCAGTAATACCTTGCATACAGTAATTGTTGCTTGGCTTTTAGATCCGCTTCTTCCTCTGTGATTTCTATACTCTTTATTATGTTTAGAAACTCATTTAACAAATTGTTTTCAAGATACTGTTCCGCCCTTACTAATTGAGCAGGAATGGAGGGAGGAAGGGAAACGGTTTCCGGAACCTCTTCTTCTAACAGAAAAGTAATAGAGCAATTTAATCGCTCCGCAAGCTTGCTGATGATCTCAAAAGAGGGCATCGCATTTCCTTTCTCAATTTGACTAATGTAACCTCTGGTTACAACATCTCTGGCTAGATCCTCCTGACGCATTGAAGCTCTGAACCATGCGGGGATCACAGCGGAAGAACTTGATTTTATTATACTGGCCATTAGCGAAATTCCCGAGTATCTCTATTGGGACCCTGCCTGTGAGCTTCAACATCGTCTTGGTGCACATTCCTCGGAAGCCATTTTATTTAACCAAGCCTGTAGTGGCGGGCTCATGGCCTTTGACACAGCAGCTGGCAAGTTTGCTATTCACCCCGACTATCAATATGGCTTAGTGGTTACCTCCAATCGTAATAGCGAAGAATACCGCAATCGTGTCACATACAATTCTTGTTTTCACTCCGACGGTGCTTCCGCTGCTGTTGTCCAAAGAGAACATCCACATTGCCGCTGGGTCAGCACGAAAATATGGAGTGATGGTACATATGCTCCTCTTTTCCGGTATGATTGGGGCGGGAGTACAGAGCCATTTAATCCTGTTAATTTGCAGCACATTCATTCCTTTTCACCGCTGGCAAAAGTGCAGGATTTTTTTGACGCTGATCCTGTAAAATTGATGGAATTTATTGAATTGCTAAACAAGCGCATTCGTCTGGTTACAGAGCAGGCGTGCGAGCAAGAGGGAATTCAATTAACTGAAATCCGTCGAATCATTTATCTCCACGATAATGTTAAATCTATGCAGGAGATTGCTGAAATTTTTGAAGTAGATATAGACCGAACCAATGCTAAATTGGCGACCCAATATGGTCATATGGGAGTCACCGATCAACTTTTTGATTTTAAACAATATATAGAATCCGGCGAGCTGAACAGAAACGACTATGTGGCACTGATTGGGATTGGAAACGGAATGCACTGGGTTTGCAGCTTATTCCAGGTCTAATTTAGCTTGAAATAAAGTCTGTTTTTGGAGGAATATAGTGAAAGAAGATATGATACAAATTCATAGTCAAGATGGTGTGCTGGAAGGTCGATTGGCATGGCCTGCTTGTACTGAACAGGAAGTCCCGTGTGTCATTTTGTTACACCCTTGGGGAGCATGGGACATGGATGGAAGCCATCCTGCGGATATGAGTGTGGATGATCAGCCTGTTCGGATGTTTTTACAACTACGCGATGCCATCGCAGATAAGGGAATGTCCGTACTTCGATATAACAGCCGTTTTGTACCTGCGTCCAATGATTCAGCCGTGGATTATCAGCGCCGTACGTTTTCAGGACTAGTTGAAGATGCATGTGCAGCCGTTGATCTTGTAAGAAACACCGATGGAGTACAAGCTGAAGCCATATGGTTGCTTGGAATTTCTTTAGGTACTGAAGTAGCTATTGCAGCATCTGAGAAAGCCCCTATCTTAAAAGGGTTAGTCCTTATGTCTACCATCGGCGAAAATTATCTTTATCGACGTTACTATATGGATGTAGAGCGCAAGCTGCAATGGTTGTGGGAGCAACAACTAGTTGAAAAGGACGGTACGGTGAAAGTAGAGGCATTACGGGAACTCGATTTACCACGATGGGGATGGTGGGACCATCTGGAGGAAGAGTTACAGACCTTGGAATCTGCTTCATATGAACAGATCGCTTCTATTTTAAAATTACATTACGATAAAAATTTAGCAAGGGATTTGCAATTAGGGAATGAAGAAGCACCATCCCAATTTTGGCAGGAATGGATAAGCAATGAACCTGCCTATAAGCGTATTACACAATTTACTGGACCAATATGTATTATACAGGCAAGCGATGATAATGCGACTCCTATTCGGGAAGCGTATTTGCTCAAAAATGCACTGAAGGATCGTTCTAATGTGAGCTTCACTGTATTCGATCAATTAGGTCATATTTTTTCCCCACGCAGAGGTGACGCTCGAAGAACATATGGACCTATAGCTAGTGAGGTGCTGAGTTTTTTAACGCATTATCTTGAAGAAAATAACTGAGCAGGAGGAGACTATGGAAATCCATGAGCTTGCCAGGAAAATTCGTCGCTTGAGCCGGGCAGATGATACAAGCAATACCGATATTCTTCCAGCATTGCGACAATTAAAGACCTATGAAGAGCTTGATGTAGTAGGCCACGCTTTGGAAAAGGTGAGTCCTGCTATGATCGGGATTCAGCCCAGAAAGCTCAAAACTTTAAAAATTGCAATCGTCAGCAACTTTATAGCTCAACCTATCATATCCTCTCTACGTACTCTTCTACTCATACAGGAAATCTCACCCGAATTTTATCTCGCTGAATATAACCAGATTGCATTCGAATTATCCAATCCACACTCAAGATTAGCAAATTTTAAGCCTCAAATGATTCTCTGCCTGCTGGATGAGCAATTTTTGCTTCCACAGGATTGGGATACATTGAATTTTGACTATATTCGTTCACACGGTAGGGAACAGCTTGATATGCTATACAAAATGCTGGACCAATACAATACTTGGCAGCCCAGCACGTTTGTTTTAAATACAATTCCGATTAATTCAATTGATTTAAGTAGTATTATTTCCTTTAAGCATAAGGCTTTATGGGGACGTTTGTGGAGAGAGCTAAACGGCCGATTACTTGAATTCTCGGAGCTGCTTCCTTCGGCTTATGTGCTGGACCTTGAAATGCTATTAATGAACCACCCCGGATTATTAAGAGATGAGCGTATGCACTATTATGCCAGTATCGCTTGGCATAACGATGTGTTTTTACTCGTTGCTCAAGAAGTTGCCAGTTTGAGCCGTGCCTACCTGGGCCTCTCGAAAAAGTGTCTGGTGCTAGATTTGGATAACACATTATGGGGAGGTGTTATTGGAGACGATGGTCCTGCAAATATACAGCTTGGAAGCCTGTATCCTGGCAATTGCTTTGTAAACCTGCAACGGATTGCTAAAAGATTAAAGCAGCAGGGAGTTATTCTTGCAGTATGCAGCAAAAATGAATTTTCCATTGTGGAGGAGGCATTAGAGAAGCATCCTGAGATGTTACTTCGACAGACGGATTTTTCAATCATGCAGGTCAATTGGGAACCCAAAAACGAAAATATTCGCTACCTTGCCAATCAACTGAATATCGGTTTAGATTCTCTTGTCTTTATAGATGATAGCCCGTTTGAGCGGCAACTGGTCGCTTCAACGATACCTGAAGTAACAGTTATTGATATAGGTACGGAACCTGCCTTATATCTAAACAGCCTATTGGAGACAGGTTACTTTAATGTATTGCAGACAACGGAAACCGATCAAAATCGCACAGAAATGTATCGTACGCAGGTTGAAAGAAAAGCGTTTTCCAAATCCTTTTCTTCTCCGGAAGAATACTTAAAGCAGCTGGAGATTTGCGTAAATATATTTGAGGCTGATGAGTATTCTATGCCGCGTTTGATGCAGCTGAATCTGCGGACGAACCAGTTTAACATGACCAAAAATCAATATACCGAAGCCTACAATCTACAAAATCAAAAAGAAGGACTGGTAAGCTTGCTTGGTTTTACTTGCAAGGACCGTTTCGGACAGGAAGGAATTATTGGGGGAGTCTGGATTAACAAGCAGCCGAATCATTGGGTGATCCAGAATTTTATGATGAGCTGTCGTGTATTCTCACGTAAAATTGAATACGCGGTTCTTCAGTATATAGTAGATGAAGCCACGCGTTGCCGCATTCAATACATTGAAGCGGAGTATCGTCATACCTCTAAAAATCATATCGTATCTGATTTCTATACAAATGCTGGCTTCCATATGATCCGCCAAGAAGATGAACATACTCAGTACAGAATAAATTTGCCGATTTCAGGTTCGCTACAGCCAGCCTGGATACAAGTTCGCAGTGAGAAAGGAGAAATGCACAATGTCTGATTTTGATCGGCAACTTCAGGAACTGGTGACAGATGTATTAAATACGGATACGGAAGTTCAAGAAAATACTCGACTGGATACTCTTGAAAATTGGGATAGCTTCAATTCCCTCCGTCTCCTTGTTCAGATTGAACAAAACTTTCAGGTCCGAATTAAACTGGAGGATTTTCACAAGTCGCTTACAGTAAGAGAGTTAGGGAATATTATTTTATCGCAACAAAGCGGTAAGACAGTAGAGGTGGAGTAAGTGGAACTTTCTAAAAAACGGAAGAGCCTAGGTTTGCTGGCTTATCCCATTTACTTTGAGCTGTTAGCCGGGGTTATAGCGGGAATTATTGATATTTTTTGGGTCGCACAGTTGGGTAGTGCATCAGTCGCAGCCGTGACGGTCGCAACCAGTCTGGAAAATGTACTTCTTGCCATTATACTCATTGCCAGTGCAGGAACTACGGTTCTGATTTCACGCTACTTGGGAAATAAAGATCTATCCTCTATCAAAAGTGCAGTCAGAGATAGCTGGATTTTGTGGGCGGTAATAAGTCTGCTGGTTGGTGGATTGGGGTATGTATTCAGAGCTGAAATTGCGAGTCTCTTCACTAGCTCTGAAGAAAAAGACACGCTGATTTTAACTACAGCATTTTTGGCAATTTCATTTCCGGGAATCATCATTTTCTATGCGCAAAATATGGTGGATTCTATATTCAAAGGTTATAGCAATACAAAGTTTCCGATGCAAATGGCGTTATTGTCTAATTTGCTAATTCTCGTGCTGGATCCGCTTTTTATATACGGTTGGCTGGGATTTCCCCAATTAGGTGTACAAGGAGCAGCTTTAGCTACTGTGTTAGGGCGAACAATCACTTTGATGATTGCTTTATACACATTCTACCGATCCGGTATTATCAAGACATTAAAACAGGTCGAATATGGTGCAAAAACACGGAAAAATGTAAAAGATATTCTTAATATCGGTCTTCCCATGTCAGGTGACTTTATAGCTCGTATGGGGAGCAACATGATTCTCATCGGCTTGATTGGAACCTTTGGAGTCTATAGCATGGCGGCCTATGGAATCGGGACGAAAATCATTGTATTTATAACGATGTTTTTCTACGCGGTTCGACAAGCAGCGAGTATTCAAATCTCTTACCAATTGGGTGCAGGAGAAGGCAAAAGTTTTCATAAAATCGGTAAGAAGGTACTTTGGCTAGGCGGAACCGTTGGATTATTAGCCGGCATACTATTATTAGTATTGGCTCCATTTTTACTTCGAATCTTTACGAATAGTGAAGAAGTCATTCAGGAGGGGATGATCTATCTTTATTACATGAGTCTCTATTTGTTGCCTCTTTCGCTTGCAGTAAGTATCGGAGGTGTGTTTTTAGGCTCAGGTCAAAGTCGAACGATGTTTTATGTGACATTAATAGGGACTGCCGTTACTCTTTTAGGGGCATTCACACTCCCTTCTTTTAACAACCTGTATGTGCATGGTATTTGGATATCTCAAATTCTAGGAGTCGTGGTACAAGCAGTGGTGCTGTTGTTTTTATTCCAGAGAGGAAATGCATCTATTAAATCAATTGCTCTGGAAGGCTAACTATTCAATGAACTGAAATGGGAGTGAGAGAATTGAAGGATAGACAGGTCATTGTCGTGATTCATCGTTTTGGAGGTTTAATCTTTGGTAATTATATGAACTACAACACAGTTATTGATCATTCACAAAACGATGTCATCTACTTTGTGAATGAAAATGGATATAAAGATATTGCCGCTTATAAAGAACAAGCAGCTAAAATAGTTCGATTTGAACGTCTGGAGCAGCAAGATGAACTGGATCAAGCTATGTTTGAAGTGGTCAGTACCTATGGCCCAATTGATCACCTCATTAGCTTATCCGAATTTGATATGGACGTTGCCGCATTTTTAAGAACAAAGTACGCTATTCCGGGTGTAGATGAGCAACAGGTTCAGTTGTACCGGAATAAGGTTGAAATGAAGAAGAGATTGAAGGAACACTCTATACGTACCCCTTATTTTATTGATTTTACAACCTCCGATGAAGTCCTTGCTTTCGCTAAAAAAGTGAATTATCCGCTTATCCTAAAACCTAAAGTTTCAGCAGCCAGCATAGGGGTCAAATTAGTGCATACCGAAGCAGAGCTGGAAGAATTTCTAACCACCATTTCCTTGGCTGATTATGAGGCTGAAGAATTCATTGAGGGTACCATTTTTCATATCGACGGCATTGTGAATAAAGGGAAAATCGAGTTTATATCTGTGTCGCGCTATGTAGGTAGCTGCCTGGATTTTTCCAAAGGAAAGCCGTGTGGTTCCATTCTGATTACTAAAGATAAGAACCTTCGGCAGCGTATTGTTGATTTTACAGACTGTTCGTTAAAAGCCCTGGAATTAAGTGAGGGTTCCTTTCATATGGAGCTGATTCATAAACAAGAAAAAGAATTGGTGTTTTTGGAAATTGGCGCACGTTTTGGCGGGGCGGAAATTCCATTCTTTTTACTTGATCGCTTCGGTATCCATCTCGGTGAAGAAACGGTCAAAATCCTGTTGGGCACATTTACGGGAGTTCCTGAAGCGGATTTAAATATACATGGTGGTTTTCTACAAATACCTGAGCCACAGAATACTCCGCTAGAAGTCATCCATGTAACAAGCCTCAAGGAGCAAATTCCGGAAATCTTTTCAGAAGTTATTCCTAATGCTGGAGATATCATGGATGGAAGCGGTTCTTACTACCATATCAGCGGTCGATTTATGTTCGACGGACAAAGTGAAGACCAGGTAGAGCAGGCTATTCTTAAAAGCATTCAACTTTTCCACTTGGAGGGTAAACCTTTAGAAAAAATAAAGATATGAAAAACATCTCTTCCATTAAACGGTCACTATAAATATAAAATCTCAAGGAGGTAGTGGAAAATGGTTGTGGACATCAAAAAAATTTTTCCGATTCCTGGTGTAGAATATTTGACAGCCAAAAGAAATATCGTGATCGAGGATTTAAATGTGAATAACTCTTTATATTGGATGCAGGCGCTCTCGTCTTTGTATCCGGAGTTCGCAGAAGAATTTAAAACGGTCTTTATCTCTCAAACCGAGTCAGGAAAACCTCATATCATTTTAGGTTTGGGTAATTATGTATCTATCAAAGTCTCCGCAAGTAAAACGCTGTTAAAAACGAATATTTATATTCAAAATAAAATGCTCTCTGAAATCAATGAATATGTGAATGTAACGCATATGCCTTATAAGGATATTTTTAATAAACTTTCAGAAATGATGAAGACAGTTCAGATGCAAATCCCAGAAGAGTTTGCGGATATGTCATTTTTAGGTGGCTGGATGTGCGAAACCATTCATGATGAATTGCAGGAAGTTGCCGTGTTTACCCTCCCCAAAATCCTTATTCAAGGAACGGAAAATCAATTTGATGTCCTTAGCTGGTCTAATGACGTAATCTTGCCTACCTCAGAAACCATTAGCTATTTAGAGAAGGCAATTCAGGAAGAATACAAAGGGACGATTTCTTATATACCCGATCAAGATACCTATATGGATAACCTGAATCAGATTTTAGAACAGCTGGGTAACAAGGAATTTGCCAAGGTGGTAGTGACCAGAAAGGCAGTCATTCAATTAGAAGAAATGAAAAGTATAATCCCCTTATTCTCGAAAATCAATCAAAAAAATTATCAGGAATACAGTTACTTTTTTAAGTGGAATGATGAAAAAGAGTGGTTTGGTGTATCGCCTGAGGTGCTGCTTATTAAAAAGGGACAGAAGGCGATTAGTAAACCGCTTGCAGGTACACGCAAAATTGCATACTGGCACAAAACAGAGGAGGAAATTATAGCTGAATTGCTTCATGACAGTAAAGAGAATAAGGAGCATCAATATGCTGTCAGTCTCATGGTTAACGATCTGAAGGAATTGGCGGTCAACAAGGATGTAGTCATCAGTGAGGATAAACATATTCTCAAAACTCCGTATGCCTTCCATTTGAAAACTCATATGTATGCTTCCTTAAAAAAAGAAGTTTCTACATTTGATGTACTCGGCAGCATTTATCCGCCTGCTACGATATGGGGGGTTCCGCGTTTGGAAGTAGAGCCTGTGCTGTCCGAGGTGGAAGCATTCAAACGGGAGTTTTTTGCAGGCGGTTTTGGTTATTGCAGAGCCAATGACGATTCCAATTTTGCGCTAACGATACGAACTGCCTATCTGGAAAATGGAAAGTTACACGTTTTTGCCGGAGGCGGGATTGTTGAACATTCAAATCCTGAAAATGAATGGAAGGAAACAAGAACGAAAATGACTCCGTTTATCGGGAATATTGAAATTACGAATGAAACTAAAGGGGGAAGTTTGCATGTTGGACATCTATAAATATAATAAATCGGCTCCGCCTTCAATTCATGATGTTATCCAAGCGACCTTAAAGTGGCATTTTTCAGAAGAGACAGGCTCCCCCTTTTGGCTGGAAAAGCGCACCTCCTTGCCTTTCAACCCGCTGCATGACATTCAAACATTGCAGGATCTGGATGAGTTTCCCGACTATACGGAAGAGATGAAAAGGATTCCCGTGGAAAAATTGATTCCTAAAGGGATGCATACACTGGATTGGAGCTTTGAAGTGTTTGAAAGTGGGGGAACGACAGGCTCTCCTCAAAAGATCGTCGACATGCTTTCCAGAAAGAAAGCTCTTGAATGGGTATTTCAAGAACTGAATGATCAATCTGTATTCGAAAATTGCACAGGGCACTGGCTGCATGTAGGCCCTACGGGACCCCATATCGTAGGCCGTTCGATTGGACGGATGGCAACCTACCTTTCCAAGCTGTGCTACTATATTGATTTTGATCCGCGCTGGGTAAAAAAGTGCTCCAAAAATGGAGAATTCGATGTTGTTAAAGCCTACATACAACATCTTTTGGAACAGGTTTCTACGGTGCTGGAAACGCAAAATATAGAAGTTTTATTTGCAACTCCGGCGCTCCTGGAGGCGATGAGTAACAATGAAAAGCTGTCCTCCTTAATACAGAAGAAAATTAAAGTTATTATTTGGGCAGGCACCTCTATTGATGAAGGCACACTGGATGCGCTGGAAACTTTCATTTTTCCAGAAGCCCGCTTCATCGGGTTGTACGGAAATACGTTAATGGGGATCGCACCTCAGCGCCAAA
Source organism: Paenibacillus sp. N119s (assembly GCF_059447605.1). Classification (NCBI taxonomy): domain Bacteria; kingdom Bacillati; phylum Bacillota; class Bacilli; order Caryophanales; family Paenibacillaceae; genus Paenibacillus; species Paenibacillus sp. N119s. The sequence continues at coordinate 10,790 of NZ_JCAJRU010000010.1, forward strand.
AATTCAAAGACGATCCTAAAGCCTGCGTTTTTCAAACATTACATCCCTTTTCTATTGTTCAATTAGTGGATAAAGAGAATCACAGAGTATTAACACCATATAACACCTATGGACAAGTCAAGTTGACATTATTCTCTCCTGAGTTATTTATCCCTTCACGCCTCGAGCGGGATCAGGCCCTGCGCGTTGCTCCTGTAGGTAGTTATACATGGGATGGCGTAGCCGATGTGAGGCCGATGGAAAATGTGAAAGAGAAAATCTTCGAAGGGGTTTATTAACCTATGCATATTCCATTTATATGGTCTGGAGCGAGATACGAGTCGAAGCATAGAAGAGATTTAACATCTCTGCAAGGTTTATCTCTAGGTGAAATAGATGAGCTCCCGTCCATCCTCATATCAAGAGTCGCTCATGAGCTAAAAGCAACTCCGAAGCAAGCGTTGGCTGATATCCATAAAGCTTTCAAAAAAGCTGCCGATTTATTTGGTTCAGCTACGCTGGATGGAGAGAGTCCACAAGATTATGTACGTCATGTGCATTTGATATCAGGCGTTCCGCTGAAGGCGATAGAATCCTCGGTAAAAGAATTAAGTCATGCCTTGGCTACAGCAGAACAGTATATTACCGGAAGTGCTCCAAATTTGGCTCCTATATATACGGAAAATGCTCTACGGAAAAATAAAACAGCCTATTGGGTACCGAAAGGCCAAATTTTATCTGTTATCGCGCCTGGTAATAATCCAGCCGTGCACAAAGCCTGGATTGAAGCGCTGGCAGCAGGTTATAAAATTTTATTGCGGCCCAGCGCGAAGGACCCTTTTACACCTTACCGCCTGATCCGTTGCCTATTAGCTGCCGGGATATCTCCCTTTATGATTGCTCTAGTTCCTGGAGATCATTCTATTGTCCAAGCCATTGTAGACGCAGGCGATCTTGCACTCGTATTTGGAGATCGTAATACAGTCGAGCAATACAAAGGCAATCCAAAAGTGATTACCCGAGGACCGGGCTATTCAAAAGTATACTGGCACTTTGAAGCAAGCAATCACGACCTAATTGCACATGATCAAGCGAGGGATGTGATTGTTCGCTCCATCGTAGATGGTGGAGGAATGAAGTGTACCAATGCAAGCGGGGTTGTCGTAAATAAAGCTCATCTTCATGAGCTGGATGAAATCGCGCAGCAGCTAAACGGGTATGGCTCGAATGGTTTGCTAGATTATACAAGTGATCTTCCCGTATTTACGTCAGATAAAGCCTATGCGATTAGAGACTATGTTCATCAAATATTTCATTCCACCGACATCCTTTGGAAAAATGTGAAGGATGAAGAATGGATTATAGACTATGGAGACGGTACAGCCGCACTTTCTCCCTTATTGGTCCATATTAATCATCTACCCGATCATATTCGATATATGGAGCTGCCCTTTGCCTGTAGCTGGGTATACACACCTGAACCAGATGAGGTCCACCAAACTCTGAAATCCACCTTGGCACTAAGCCTGCTAACGGAGGATCAGGATTTGATCCATTGGGCTATTACCGAACCGACGATTAAAAAATTAGTAATCAATAATGCACCGACATGGACTACTCACGATATGGTTCCTCACGACGGCTTTATTACAGAACATCTTTTTATTTCAAAAGGTGTAATTTAGGAGGGGAAATATGAGTATTCAAACATCTAAAAAACTTGAGTTGATTGATTTATCTATTGCTTTTTCCAAAGGGATGCCTAAATATAGTGCGGACTGGTTTCCAGAGTTTACGTTTGATGAAGTAGCTCCGGAAACGATGACGGCCGCAGACTGGAAACGACGCTTTACCATTGTATCTTTGTTCGCACATAATGGCACTCATGTAGAGTCTTCCGACCATGTGTTTCGTGATGGAAAAACAATCGACCAGGTTCCTCTACAACACTTTGTCGGGTATCCCGTTTTGATTGACCTGACCGATATTCCAGATCAAACCGAAATTTCAGCAGATCTCCTCAAGCATAGAATGGCTCCTCTCGCTATAGAAGAAGGCGAAATTCTGTTATTCCATACAGGCTACGATGATAGAGAATGGGGAAAGGAAGGCTTTTGGGATCGCTCCCCTTGGCTCAGTGCAGAGGCTGCGGCTTATATTGCCTCCTTAAATCCTGTTTTCATAGGGCTGGATTTTCAAACTGAGAAACCCGCTGAGAAAAACTTTGTAGTGCATAAAAATATAGTTTCATGGGGCGCGGTTCTATGCGAGTATTTATTTAATTTAGATCAGCTCAACTCTGACACTTTATTCGTAGCCCTGCCTATCAAAATTTCCGATGTAGAAGCTTCACCGGTTCGAGCGATTGGCATCAAGGGATTAAGGGGCTAGATCATTACCATGGCGAAAAAAATATGCATAATTAGCGGTGCAGCCAGAGGGATCGGGAAAGCTACGCTCGATAAATATGTCGCAGAAGGATATACATGTATAGCAGTTGATAGGGATCTTAACGCTTTAGAGCAATTAAAAGCAGAGGTTTCCACAGAAAAAGCTGCTTCGATAACAACATGGTGTGTGGATCTTCTGCATGACCAAAAAGAGTTGAAGGATCAGCTTGCTGATTATGTACCCGACACAGAAACGCATCTGACCTTAGTCAATAATGTAGGCGGTTCTCAAGAGAAACGGACGCCTTTTCATGATATTTCATGGGAAAGCTTTAACTCATCTTTTGTTTTTAACTTAAAGCCTGTTCTTCAGCTGACACAAGCTTGCTTTCCCGTAATGAACAGAAATCAGAGTGGAAAAATTGTGAATATATCTTCAATATCTGCCCGTAAAACGCTAAAAAATGTAGGTGCGGATTATTCGGCGTCCAAAGCGGCTGTCATTGCTGTTTCCCGGCATTTGTCCAATGAATTTGCCGAGCATGGAATTCTGGTGAATACAGTATGCCCTGGAATTATCGGAACCGATCGCATCCTTCATAGATGGCAAAATCGTGAAGAGAAGATTAATCACGAGGTGCTGAGCGGTATACCATTACTTCGTTTGGGGACGCCGGAAGAGGTAGCCGAGGCTGTTTATTTTCTGGGTTCAGAAGCAAATCAATATATTACAGGAGCAGTTCTGGACGTGAACGGTGGAATGTATACGCCTTAAACCAAACCTGCTTGAAAGGGTGAACATGTTGCAAAATAACAGAGTGGCATTAGTTACAGGCAGCTCTAGAGGTATCGGTGAGGAAATCATTCAAAAGTTATCTGAGTCCGATATGGATGTAGTGATTACGTATCATAGTAATAAGCAGCAAGCAACTCATCTGTTGGATACCATCAAAAAAAACAATCGAAACGGGTTATTGGTACGGCTTGACCTGAGAGACGAGTCCAGCATTCTTCGGGCTTTTGAGGAGATTGAAAAGTATTATGGGAAACTGGACATTTTAGTTAACAATGCAGGGATTGGAGTTCCCCAACCCATTGAACAGCTGACGCTAGAAGAATGGAATCATACCTTAACGATTAACCTTACCGGAGCATTTTTGTGTACCAAATATGCTATTCCGCTGCTTAAAAAAAGCGAAGAAGGCAGAATTATTAATATTTCCTCTGTTGCGGCTTTAACAGGAGGAAGCTTCGGCCCTCATTACGGCGCTTCCAAGGCTGGATTGATTGGATTAACTAAATCCTCAGCCCGCGAGCTGGCAAAATACAATATTAGTGTGAATGTGATCGCGCCAGGCCCGATTGCTTCGGAAATGACAGATTCGTTAAATGACGCTGTGATGGAAGGGATAATTGGGAATACGCCGCTGGGTCGCTTGGGTAAAAAATCCGAGGTAGCGGAGCTTGTGCTCCAGCTGGCCAATCCGCAAATTGGTTATCTCACTGGACAAACCATTGTCATGGATGGCGGACGCTATATGCAATAATTGCATACATTTAGGGTGATCCAATGTGTAGGCATATGGCTCCTTTAAAAGTCGCTAATTTAGCGGCTTTTTTTATCGCTACAAGTTGTATCAAGTCGAAAATAGAACTTGCTTCGATTGCCGTAAATTCCATGTAAGCGTTTGACATATTGGAATATCAATCTATAATTATGAACAGAATTGGACACGCCGAGATGGGAGAGTCCTTAGGAGAATGGGTCGGATGACACTAAAAAAAAGAATCTTTCTATTGTTTTTTCTTAGCGCGTTTATTCCCTTTATCAGTATATTTGCAATTTCTTATTATACCATTGACTCTATTTTTGCGAATAAAATCAATGATGGAATTAGGAGCAATCTACAACAGGTAACTTCATCACTGGAAAATTCAATTACCAATCTGAATCACGTTACTCAGCAATTATCATATAGCGGTACTTTAGGCAAAAAACTGGATGAAGTCTTGAAACCTTCCTCCAATATAATTGAATTGATTGAGGCTAGAGATGAATTAAAGAATGAGTTAAATGTTGTAACGTTTACTAATCCGAATATAGGCTTGACCCTATATTATTTCCAGAAAGAAGGCGCTACACAGTTCGCAAACTTTCCCATCAAAGATCGTTTTGCCCCTGAGTCTTTGCCTGTACTTTTCAAATCTTATGGAATCGCGTACTATGGTCCCCATATCAGTATGAACCGATTTAATGATCAGCTCGTTTTATCTGCTATGCGAAAGGTGCAACTGCCTCAAAGGGACGATGTATATGTTTACGTAGAATCCGGCTTTCGCCTTACGCAGGATATACTGGGTTACAACCAATACCAAGGAGCTTTATCGCATTTGATCCTGAATGGTGAGGGGCAAATTGTTTACAGTGAAATTCCGGAAACGATGAAAGTGGGGGAGAATTTCTTCAGCTTATCAAAAAGTGCTGCAAAAGATGGAATATCCCGTGACTATCATTGGTTTAAGGAGGACTCCGCTCAGAATTGGAGCGTCATATCGGTAATTTCGCAGGCTAAGTATCAACAGGAGAAAAACCAGTGGTTGCTTCAAATAGTACTGGTCGCTTTATTTTTTCTTGGCTTTACTGTATTTCTTGCTTGGCTTCTGTGGAAGATGGTATACAAGCCACTCGGTCTGTTCCATTCGGAAATTAACGGAATGTCTCAGAATCCACAAGAGACAGGCAGCCAGACCCGCACTCATATTCCCGAGTTCGATTTTCTACTGGGCGAATTCTCAAATATGCAGCATCAAATCGGTGACCTGTTCAAGGAAGTACAGCAGAAAGAGAAGATCCGTGCAGATTTGGAAGTAGAAAAATTGTTGTATCAGATCAATCCTCACTTTCTGATGAATACGCTAGATACCGTACACTGGCTGGCCGTCATGAATGGACAAGGAGAGATTGACAAGTTGGTACAATCTTTAAACAAGCTGTTGTATTACAATTTGGGTAAATTAGGGCAAGTATCGACGATGGAAGAGGAAATTGATGCGCTAAGACAGTATCTAGTCCTGCAGCAAATTCGATATGATTTTGAATTTGACGTGCGTATTTCAGCGGATGACCATGTGCTTCAAATACCTGTGCCTCGTTTTATTCTGCAACCGTTGGTTGAAAATTCTCTCTATCATGGACTGAGTGACGAAGGTTTTATTCAAATTGAAGTTACACTCACCAAAACGCTGAATATTCTGATACAGGATAATGGAGCCGGCATGACCGAGGAAGCGATTCAAAGACTCTTGAACAATCGTATAGCAGAACATAAAAAAGTAGGGATGGGCATCGGACTCAATTATGTTCACCGCATGTTGAGGGCACAGTATGGAGATCAAGCACAACTGGTGATCGAAAGTGAATTGGGTACAGGGACAAGTATTCTGCTCATACTTCCTATCAAAGGAGAAGATGTTCGGGGATGATTAAAGTATTGATTGTGGATGACGACAAATTGGTACGAAAAGGTATAAGCTCTGCGATGCCGTGGAATGAGTTCAATATGGAAGTTGTAGGAGAAGCAAGTAACGGGTTGAAAGCATTGGATTTTCTAAAATTTCAACCAGTCGATCTGATGTTGACGGATCTCGCGATGCCGGTGATGTCAGGTATTGAACTGATGCGAGCTGTAAGGCAACTCTATCCAGAGCTTCATATTGTCGTATTAACACTGCATCAAGATTTCGATTATATCCAGGAAGCGCTCAGGCTGGGAGCCATTGACTATATAGCCAAGGTACAGCTTGAGAAGGAGCAATTCGAACATGTGCTGCATCGAATACATACCCGAATTGACGAGCTGGCGAATAGAAAACGAAAGCAGCCGCTGCTGAGCGAGACCAATGTCCATTATCGCCATGTGTATGCCCTTGTTTCACTGGATCGCAAGTTAGGACAGAACTGGCCGATTGAACCGACATCCAATGGAGAAGAGCTCCGATGGGAGATTGAACGGAACAGTTGGATGTGGGCGGCACCCATGGACGTAGAGGATCAGCTGTTCCATAGACTGAAGGAATCCCTGAACCAAGTCCACCAAAGCGCCTTGCTGATTATATCCGATGTACAAGAGCGAACGTGGTCGCAAATCCAAAACTGGATTATGAATTATACAGAAACTTCCTTATTCTATGCATACGACCCTGATGATCCTGTCATTGCCGTTTCGATGAATGTGGATGACTCACTTCCAATTGAACCGCAGGATGAAGATATGGATCGAATTAAGCAAAGTTGGTTTCTATCACCATGGCCCCATAATGACAGTTACTACAACCAACTGATTGAACAGTTCAAATCACTAAGACTGCATAAAAGCCAGCTGATAGGATTGCTATACTCGATCGTTATGGAATGGAATCACCTTTTTGCCCAGACTAAGCTGGGTAGAATCTCAATGAGCCATTCTTTTCTATCCTGGTACGAGGTAGAAGCTTGGATCAAGCAGACTTCTGTGGGCATTCGTAAGGCAGATGAACAGACTTCGTATTCACAGGAAATTGTAGACGCCGTCAAAAAATCGATCATAATCATGCAAAATGATTTGGACCAAGCCTTTACTGCTTCAAGTTTGTCCCGACAACTGAACATCAGCCGAAGCTATTTCAGTCAATGCTTCAAGGATCTGATGGGGAAGACCTTTAATGAGTACTCCCGTTTTATACGCATAGAGAAGTCTAAAGAGTATTTATTGAATACAAATAACACGATTTTCTGGATTGCGGAGCGAGTGGGTTATACGGATGAAAAATATTTCAGCCGAATTTTTCGCGAATTGACAGGCCTGCTGCCAAGCGAATATCGCCAGCTCGGCAGAGGAGATAAAAAGCGTACTCTTTTATAATTCAGTCAAGCCGACAGATTTCTGATAGGAGCTGCCGGTTTTTTGTTCTTCACTTTGATTAGTAAGTTTGGATAGACAGATGTATGTCGATAGGTAGGATAAATGATTACAAGCTAACTATGACCTCATGGTCTAAAATGAAACCGCATACATTTTTCTATCCAAACAGACGTTAAATCCCTATCTCGTTTTGTCTTCATCGAGTTTTATAATGAAAGCGTAACCAACAATGATAGAGAAATATTCACAACGAAGGGGAATCGAATGAGATGACAACTAATTGGTCCGTAAAAAGCAAATTGTTGACGAGACGTCTAGCCGTGCTGTCGTTATCTGCCCTGATGATTTCAACCCTTGCAGCCTGTGGGGCATCATCCAACCCTCCCACTGCGAAGGAAGCGGGCAAATATGAGGTAACACCCGGGGACCCATTCAGTGCCTATAAAGACGAAATAACCGTCACGATGGGTCGTGTGACTACAGCCAACCCGAAGCTGCCGGCTGGAGATTCGTATGAGAACAATGCGTATACTCGACTGGTCAAAAAAGCGTTTAACGCTCAAATTAAAGACCAATTTGAAGCGAACGGAGAAGATTACAGCCGTCAGGTTTCGCTCGCCATCGCCTCTGGAGAACTGCCTGACATGATGCGTGTCGATTCCAAAGATGAACTCAAAGAGCTGGTTGATAATGATCTGATTGAAGATATGACGGAAATTTACAAACAGTATGCCACAGATAATATCAAGAATATTTACGACTCTTATGAGGGCCGAGCGTTAGACAATGCGACGATAGATGGACGTTTAATGGCGCTTCCAGCTACTTCCCTAGATTCGGCACCAACCATGGTCTGGGTTCGTCAGGATTGGCTGGATCTACTGGGAATCCAGCTTGACGCAGACGGAGATGGTGCCATCAAGCTGGATGATGTGGAAAAAACGGCCGAGGAATTCTTGAAAAGAGATCCGGGTCAAACCGGGAAACCGGTAGGTATACCCTTTGTGAACACCCTGAATACAACTGACTATAATGGTTCTGCCTATACCATGCTTGGAGTTGCCTCAACAAAGGGTTCATTCCCTCAGTACTGGATGAAGGGTAAAGATGGCAGCATTGTTTATGGCTCAACAACAGAGGAAACCAAGCAGATGCTAGGCGTTATGGCAGATTGGTTCAAGAAAGGCATCATCGATCCGCAATTTGGAACACGCACATTTGATGATATTACTGCACTGTACACCAACGGCCAATGCGGTATTGCTTTTGGACCATGGCATATTCCCGACTGGGGTCTGGGTAACGTGAAGCAGAAGGATAAGAATGCGAAATTCACGGCTTACACTTTGGAGGATGCGGATGGAAAGGTAAACGTGGCACACGCCAATCCAGCTAATCAGTTTATCGTTGTAAGAAAAGGATACGAACACCCGGAACTCGCCGTTAAAATAGTGAACCTTTTCTACGATAAACTGGCAAATGATAAAAATGTGGGAACATCTATGCCAGAAGCTGCCAAGTATCAAGAGAACGGCGTAGACGGTTCTACCAGACCGTTTAATATTGAAGTCAACTCGGCGACCTCGTTACTGGATGACTACTCTGACATCGTTCGCGGGATTAAAGGAGAGATTAGTCTGGATCAGGTCCGGACAACAGAATCAAAGAACAATATTAAAAGTATCCAAACTTACTTGAGCAATATGGATACGGATAACGTAACAGCTTGGTCAAAATATCACTCGCGCATCAACGGAGTGGGACTGATTGACAAACTGACACGGGAAAACAAATTTGTATGGATGACACCTGCTTACTCTGGAACTACACCAAGCATGAAACAGACCTGGGCTAATCTGACCAAGATGGAGCAAGAATCTTTCATCAAAATCGTGACAGGTGCAGAACCCCTGAATTACTTCGATACATTCGTTAGCAATTGGAAGAAGCAAGGCGGTAATCAGGTAATTCAGGAAATTAAAGACGAGGTCGCATCCAAAAAATAAACAATCATGAACGGTTAGCAGGGCTGCGCATTCGCAGCCCTGCTTTAGGAAAGGGGTCCATCCATGAAACAGGGGAATGATAATGCAAAAAGCCGATTGGGCACGGGTGCCATGTATCATCTGATGATGCTTCCAGGTATTTTGTTTTTGCTTATATTCAGCTATGTTCCGATGGTCGGTGTCATCACGGCGTTTCAGGATTATATACCAGCCAAGGGGATGTTTGGCTCTAAATTTGTAGGACTGAAGCACTTTATTTATATGTTTAAGCTGCCGGACATCGCACAGGTTTTTAGTAATACGTTGGTGATTGCCATTGCCAAGATTCTATTGGGAACACTGATGGCTATCATTTTTTCCATTTTGTTAAATGAGATCCGCATTAGATTCGTAAAAAAAACCGTACAGACAATCGTTTATCTGCCACACTTTCTATCCTGGGTAGTTTTAGCGTCTGTGGTTGTTAACATGTTCAGTTTGGATGGAATTGTGAACCAAATTTTGGTTATTTTCGGTCTGGAGAATATTAATTTTCTCGGCAGCAACACCTGGTTCCAGCCGCTGATCATTGGAACAGACGTGTGGAAGGAGTTTGGTTACAGTTCCATCGTCTATTTGGCTGCAATTACTTCAATTGATCCGGGTCTGTATGAAGCAGCAGGAATGGATGGAGCCAGCTGGTGGAGAAAAGTATGGCATATTACGTTGCCAGGCATGCTACCTATTATCCTGCTCATGGGAGTGATGAGTCTAACCAATATTTTGAGCGCTGGCTTCGATCAAATTTATAATCTGTATAATCCAGTTGTCTATGAGTCGGGAGATATTCTGGATACTTATGTATATCGGATTGGACTCGTTGGGCGACAGTATAGCTTTGGTACGGCTGTTGGCCTGTTCAAGTCAGTGATCGGTATTGTTTTGCTATTGTCCGCCAACCAATTGGCCAAAAAATACACTGACCGTAAAATATTTTAAGGAGGCAACCCCTGTGTCATATTCTAAGAGCCAAAAAGGTCGAATTGGCGGGTTAGTCATCTATGCCATTGTCATATTGCTGGCATTGATCTGCCTTCTTCCATTATGGAATATCGTTGCGATTTCATTTAGCAGCAGCGAGGCCGTGTCAGCTAATGCTGTAGGTCTCATACCGGTCAATTTTACAACCGCAGCGTATACGAAAATTATCGATGATGCTCAGTTCTGGCGTTCCTTTGGCATATCTGTTCTACGTGTTGTACTCACACTTCTTCTCAACATGATTCTTATTGTTCTAATGGCCTACCCGCTCTCCAAGTCGAAAAGGGAATTTAGGGGCAGAAACATCTATATGAATATCATGATCTTTGCCATGCTGTTCAGCGGCGGGATGATCCCAAGTTATCTACTGATCAAAAACCTCGATATGCTCAATACAATTTGGTCGCTTGTTCTACCAGGAGCTGTCCCTATATTCAGTGTCATCCTTGTCATGAACTTCTTTTCTGCTGTACCTAAGGCCCTAGAAGAAGCAGCATTCATCGATGGAGCCAGTCCGCTGCAAGTCCTGTTCAAAGTGTATGTGCCTGTGTCCATTCCTGCGTTGGCGACGGTAGCACTATTCAGTATCGTGGGAACATGGAATGATTTCTTCAGTGGGCTGATCTATATGACCCAAGTCAGCAATTATCCGTTAATGACTTATATCCAATCCCTTAATGTGAATATTGCGGAGCTTCTTCAATCCGGCACCAACTCAGCACAACTCAGCAACTTGACTGAAATTTCAAACAAAAATCTAAATGCTGCCAAAATCGTAGTCGCCGTCATCCCGCTGCTGCTGATTTATCCGCTGCTTCAAAAATATTTTGTAACTGGAATTGTTGTAGGATCGGTAAAAGAGTAATTGTATGCTGTTATATCCACGGAGCTTTCAAGATAGTAATGTTGACTTCCTATACTCAAGGCAGTTCTTGATTTTTAGCATTATCGTATTTATTTGCCACCCCTCGAATAGGCTGTATAGACGCCAAAAGATCTGTAAAAGAGCCTAAACGTGGGGAAGTGACCTGATGCCATTATCCGGTGAAAATGCAGTAGAATCGGAAATGATTTCACCTACTGAAGACTTGATGGGTAAACACGATGTATTAAAACGAATTTTTCTTATTCAAGAGGCAGTATTATCCACCTTTTCGTTGGTAGATTCACTTCGGCAAGGCGGATATATTCTCTATGCCAGGCATGCAGAAGCAACACAGGGAATAGATCAACCATACCTTAACTTCCAGAATTGTTCTACCCAAAGGAATCTTTCCGAAAAAGGTAGAAGACAGGCTATAGCCTATGGCGAATTACTACGAAGCTTACGCATTCCCCTTGAACTTCCAATTATCGCTGGCCCTTTTTGCAGAACCCAGGAAACGGCTGCTTTAGCTTTCGGATGGGGAAATATTCAAGTAGATCCTTTTTGGTATCAAATTTATCGATTGAGCGGCGTTTTAAACCCGATAGAACAGGAATGGATATTAAGTTCCCTCAAATCAATCTTGGAAATCCAACCGTCCCCTGGGAGTAATAAGGTCATTATCGCTCATAGTTTCCCAAAGGGGATTGGTTTAGGCGAAATTCCAGACATGGGAACTATCGTTATAAAGCCTTATGGAGTAGGCAAAGGTTTTGAAGTGATCACACAAGTATCTTTAGAGGAGTTAAATACTAAGAACTTCTAGAGATAAAAATAGCAGATTAAGGGTAACGATTGGCAGGGCAGAAGTTGAGCAGGGAGTTAATTTCATTCCTTATGCTCGACTTTTTTATGCCTTGCCGCGAAATTCGTATGCGGGATCGACGATGTCATTGCAAATACAGCACCGAAGGTTGGAGACATGTTTTTTCACGTTTAACCATGTTAAAATAATAGAATAATTGGAGACATGGCATGGAGAGAAGGCGGGTTGAATCAATGAAACCAAAACTTAATGATGTTGCACAATTAGCTGGAGTTTCACCGACTACGGTTTCTCGCGTACTTAATAATCGGGGCTATATCAGTCAAGAAACGAAGGATCAAGTTCATAAAGCGATGCAGGAGCTAAATTATTTTCCTAATGATGTGGCTCGGTCATTATTTAGTAAACGAACAAATCTGATTGGATTAATCATTCCAACTACAAACAACCCATTTTTCGGAGAGCTGACTTTTCATATAGAGAATATTTGTGCGTCATTAGGCTATAAGCTGTTACTTTGTAACAGTTTGAATCAGTTGGATAAAGAAGAGTCCTATGTAGATATGCTTATGCGAAATCAAGTTGATGGTATTATCGTTGGTACTCACAACCGAGGTATCGTAAATTATGAACAGAAGAATATTGCCGTCATTGCGATCGATCGTTTCCTATCCGATTCAATCCCAGTTGTAGGATCGGATAATTATATGGGTGGAAAACTGGCGTCAAAGCTGCTTATTGGAAAGGGATGTAAGCATATCTTGCACATCAATGGCCCTGTTGAATTGGAAACACCAGCAAACTTAAGAAGAAAAGCATATGAAGATGTGATGGAACAATATGGTCGAGAGGCAATTACCTATGAAGTACATGATCCCTTTCACCAACAGAATCACGATGAACCGATTAAACGCTTACTTGATGAACATCCTGAAGTAGATGGATTGTTTGCGAGTAATGACATGGTGGCTGCGTCTTTTATTGCTGAAGCAAGAAGAAGAGGAAAACGGGTTCCTGAAGATATCCGCGTAATTGGATATGATGGAACAGAAACAACCCGTAATCTTCTTCCTGAATTAACAACAATTCAGCAACCAATACAGGAGATCGCGAGATCTTCCATAGAGTTACTTATTAAAGAAATTGAAGGCGGCTTCAGTGATGTCCCGCGAGAAACCTATCTACCCGTGAAACTTATTGAAGCTAGTACAGCTTAATACCATTTCCCTAGTTTTCTGCATATGTATAAGGTGGAGCTATCCTTATTGGAGTAATTGAAATCAAAGAGGAGAGCTCTTTTCTTTCGAAAATGTGTCAAGCGGTTGACACATGAAAGCGGTTGACATATAATCAGTCTGTAAATACGAAAGTGCTTTCATTTACATTAAATGTTCAACTAAGAGGAGCGTTCGATATGAGAAAGTCAAAGAGCATGTACTGGAAACTAAGTGCCTATTTCTTCTTTTTTTTCTTTACTTGGTCAGCAAGTTATTCATTGTTTTCCATCTGGCTAGGTCAAGAAATCAGTCTGAATGGTGCTGAAACAGGTGTTATCTTTACTGTAAACGCTATCTTTGCTCTATGTATGCAACCGCTTTACGGCTATATATCTGATAAAATCGGCTTAAAGAAGCATATTTTATTTCTAATCAGCTCTTTACTTTTATTTGTTGGTCCTTTCTATATCTTTATCTATGGGCCGTTACTTCAATACAATGTGTTTCTCGGCGCCATTGTAGGCGGGTTATACTTGGGTATTGCTTTTTTAGCGGGGATCGGAGCTATCGAATCTTATGTAGAGAAAATCAGCCGAAAATATGACTTTGAATACGGGAAATCTCGCATGTGGGGCTCGCTAGGTTGGGCAGCAGCAACATTTTTCGCTGGTCAGCTCTTCAATATCAACCCTAACATTAACTTCTGGATTGCATCAGTATCTGCTGTCATTCTGTTTATCATTATGATGACAATTAAAGTTGAAATGACAGAATCTGAGCTGGAGCGAGCAGAATCTGTTAACTTTAAGCAAATCGGCTATTTGTTTGCAAATAAGCATTTGTGGTTCTTCATTTTATATGTTCTTGGTGTTACCTGTATTTACAATGTGTATGATCAGCAGTTTCCAAATTACTTTTCATCGACGTTCTCCACGGTTGCTTTAGGCAATCAAGTTTACGGTTATTTAAATTCTCTACAAGTATTCCTGGAAGCAGGCATGATGTTCTTAGCGCCTTTCATTGTCAACAAAATTGGAGCGAAAAAGGGTCTGATATTGGCAGGCTTCTTGATGGCGTTCCGGATCATGGGTTCAGGCTTAGTTATAGGACCTTACGGTATCTCAGCTATGAAATTGATTCATGCATTGGAACTGCCAATCATGCTGATCTCCGTATTTAAGTACTTGGCTGCTAATTTCGATACGCGGCTGTCCTCGATTTTGTATCTGGTGGGATACCAGTTTACGAGTCAGGTAGGAGCTTCGATCTTCTCGCCAATCGCCGGTATGTCTTATGACATTAGAGGCTTTGCAAATACGTACGTAATTATGGGTGTTTTCGTATTTGTCTTTGCAACCATCTCAATCTTTACCTTAAAGAAAGAACCGAAAAAGCTAGATCCCAAGCCTAACAAGCATATTAAAACAGCATAGGAGGAAGACAAATGAACAGCACATATATTAACAATACGAAGCAAGCTGAGGAAGCATTAAAACAGGCAGAAGCGAAAATGAACAAGCGGTACCGATTAGGTTATCACATTATGGCACCAGCAAACTGGATTAACGACCCCAATGGATTAATTCAATTTAAAGGTGAATATCACGCCTTCTATCAGCATCATCCTTATGATGAGAATTGGGGTCCAATGCATTGGGGTCACGTGAAGAGTAAAGACCTTGTCCATTGGGAGCATTGTCCGATTGCATTAGCACCAGGAGATGCGTGTGATCTTGATGGCTGCTTTTCAGGAAGCGCAGTAGATAATAACGGGGAACTGACACTGATCTATACTGGCCATCATTATATTGATCAACCCAATAATATCTTTTTCCAAAATCAAAATGTGGCAGTAAGCACAGATGGCATTCATTTTACAAAATTAGGGCAGAATCCCGTAATCGCTGAACCTCCGACAGATAGCTCCCAGCATTTCCGTGATCCGAAGGTATGGAAGCATGAGGATACATGGTACATGATCCTAGGTAACAGCACGAAAGAAGATCTGCCACGTGTTATTTTATATACATCTCCTGATCTTAGAACTTGGACCTATCATGGTGTGCTTTTGCAGGGAGATAAGAATATGGGCTTCATGTGGGAGTGCCCTGATTTCTTTGAACTGAACGGTAAGCATATATTCATGTTCTCCCCACAAGGTATCGATGCACAAGGAGATAAGTACAATAACTTGTTCCAGACGGGATACTATGTTGGCGAATATAATTATGATAGTAATGAATATCAGCATGGAGAGTTCATCGAGTTGGATAACGGTCATGACTTCTATGCGGTTCAAACTTTTCTAGATGATCAAGGTCGCCGCATTGCGATTGGTTGGATGGATATGTGGGAATCGGATATGCCGACAAAAGCAGACGGCTGGTCCGGAGCGCTGACGATCCCACGTGTAATTACGTTGGGCGCCAATAATAAATTGCTGATGAATCCAGTAGAGGAAATGAAGTTGCTTCGTCAAAGCGAACATGTTTTGTGCCAATCTAGCACTATTTGTGGTAGTTACTTGGCAGAAGTTGAAGCGGATCTGCTTGAAGTGAAGGTCGTGTTCGACCTGACAAAGTCAAGTGCAGACCTGGTAGGCTTGAAGCTTTGCGGAACAGGTAAAGAGGAGACAGTTATTACTTATTCTATCCTGGGTCAGAAACTTATGCTTGATTGCTCTAAATCAGGCAAGAAAACGGATGGAGTACGTCAAACAACCTTAAATGCAGAGGGACAGTTGACGTTGCATGTATATCTGGATCGCTCATCTATTGAAATATTTGCGAATGAAGGGGAAGCTACGATGACCAGTCGTATCTATCTAAGTGAAAAACTGCTAGGCATAGAACTCGTATCGGAGGGCGGAGAGGCTATAATAAATGAATTGACATACTGGAAATTGAAAGATATCTGGCAAACTGAATAACTCGATGAAAAAGGTTGCTTTCTGAGTTGTTGAATGACTTAGAAAGCAACCTTTTCACGATGCAGTACCGAACTAAAGTTGCTTCAGTTAGCTAATTCTACAGTTTACTTCAGATAGGTTCCCGTTTCTCCAATTCCGCCTCTGCCATTCAATACATACACCCTTGCATTTCCTTTACCGGAGCATGTCAGGGTAATCTTGCCATCGGTAACAGTTTTGGAATCACCAGTCACTGCATCCACATAGGTTCCGTTGGGAATGCCGGTAAACGTGGCGTTGCCCGAAATCGTGACCAATGCAAAGCTGTCAATGCCTTTGTCGCTGTCGGTATATCTTCTCTTAAACGCCAGATCGCCCGACACATTCTCTGTGGAATACTGGCCTTTTTGCAAGGCGGGAACAGCTCTTCTGATTAAATTAAGCTGTCTGATATGTTTCGCCAGAGGATGGTTGAGCGATTCCGCAAGTGTTCCGGTAGCATGGGTGTATTTGCCGTAATCTTGTACCGTAAGATTGCCTTCTATGTGATCGCCGTAATAAGCCCGTCCCGTTTTGCTTAGTGGTGCGTTTGGACCCGGATCAATGACAGCCCCTTTTTGAAATTCGATTTCGGAACCATAGAAAATAGCGGGTATTCCGCGGAAGGTGAACATCAGATCGAGATTTTCAGCCCAAGTATCTTGTGTACCCGCGAATCTTTGGTTTTCTGGAGCCTGGTCAGGCGCATAGTCATGTGAGTCGACATAGGTTACATTCCACGTAGCATCATTATAGTATTGGTCGCCACTTCTCATATTGAATGCTTCATGAGCGCTCTTGAATGCCCAATGCATTGGGAAATCAATCACATCCATACCCGATTTCATCGAATAGTCAGGCTTATGATAGGTATTTCCGTTTAAGAAAGCATTGTTTGAGGTTGGCTGTCCTGCTGTAGTAGAGTTGTCCGCCCACTCTTTTTCAACTGACGCTTTATTGGAAGCGTAGTCATTTTTCCCATCGCCCGGATACGATTTCGAGCTTTTCCAAGTATAGAATGGCGTCGAAATTGCTGGAATGCCACTGTTCCAGACATCTCTGTACCGGGTGGCTACTTCTCCAAAAATATAGAAATCCGAGCCGCCTCTTGTCTTCCAAGCAGGAATATAGTATTTATTGAAAATATACCGGCTCACATGCTTGACCGTATCGACACGGAAAGCGTCCACACCCATGTCAATATAGTGATTGTAGGTATCAATTAAATATTTGTTAACTACAGGGTTCTCCGTGTTCAAATCCACGCAATCTCCCGCTATCTGTCCGGTTTGAACTGTATAGGATTCCCAGGAAAGACTTTTCTCCGTATGGTAAATGTTATTATTCGTTCCCTCGTTCTTCATTAAATCGAGCCTTGCCTGATATTGCTGATCAGGCGTCAAAGTATCATAGTTTGACGGCAGCTTATCTGTAGTTTTCACCAAGTTGTTAGCAGTATCCGGTTTAGCCGGATCTTTCTTAAACATGGGGTACAAATTCTCTTCACCAAAATTACCAGTATGATTGACGACGATGTCCTGAATAACCTTCAGCCCTTTGGCATGGGCCGCATTGATCAAATCCTGATAAGAAGCTCCTGCCGACTCATATCTAGGGTCTACTTTGGAAAAGTTTATTGCATGGTAACCATGGTAATCATAACCGCTGGCATTCTGCACAACAGGTGTAATCCAGATGGCGCTGAACCCGAGGGCTTTGATATAGTCGAGCTTTTGAATCAGCCCCTTGAAGTCTCCTCTCCAAGCCGGATCCGAATCGGGATTACGCGCCTTGGCATCATCCCATGCATGTACATTGTTGCTTGGGTCACCATCATAGAACCGGGAAGTGATTACGAAGTAAATAGTGTCTTCCCGAAAATCGCCCTTATCTCCAATATTATAAACAAAGCTTTGTTTGGTTTGATTTCCAGCACCGTCTATAACGAGAAATTTTAATGTCGTGGTTTTAGAGATAAGGATGGACGGTCCGGTCAATCCGACCAGAGCATTGCCAAGGACATAAACTTTTGAACTTATGGTTGGTTCCGTACCATCTTCCGTATAGTATGCCTTGGTCGTTGCCGTCTTGTTATCTTTGATCGTGAAGGATACAGTCACTGAGGAATCGGAATGCTCAGCAGGCAAATTCGCTGTGATTGTGGGAGCTTGCAGATCTGTATTCAGGTCAATCACATAATCGAAAGAGGATGCATTTCCAGTTTGGCCGATTGAATTGACAGCGATGGCCTTGATAGTCAAAGAAGAAGCAACTTTAATTGGAGAGGTATACATGGTCGAGGATGTCGTAGGTGTCGAACCGTCTAGCGTATAGTAAATCTTATCGTCACGGTTGGTACTGGACAGCGTCACCGTTTGGGACGAATCGTATGTTTTGGGTACAGGAGAGGCAGAAATCGCTGGAATTTTAGGCATTTCCGGGTTGGTATCATACCATGTGTTATCTGTGTAATACCAGCCGTCTTTCACACTGCGAGACAAGTCGGCCGTCTGTTTACCGCTGCCGTCATTAAAAATGAGACTTGAGCCCATAGCCCCGGCGATAGTGTAACTGTACCAGTCGTTTCCATCCGACTTCATCAGAATTCCCGGCCACGCCCCGCTTATTGGAACAGTTGCCGGATTCAGATTCCAGTAATGGATTCGAATCGCAGAATTCCAGCTTGAGGGCTTCTTAAAGTGAACCGTTAACCCAGTTTGAGTGGAATTAAGTATTGTGGTAGGTGTATATGTTGCGGTAACGGTAGAAGTGATCGAAGGGGTGGTCGATGGAAGATCAGTCGCTGTAGAATTCGTGTAGGTGGCTGTATAATTGTTGTTACTCGAAGCTACACCGGGTAAACCGAAGAAGTTGAAGCAAAGCGATACAATAATCAACCAAGAAATAAAACTCCCCGTTTTTTTTCTTAGCAAGTTAACAACCTCCTGATAATTTTAGTAGGATAGATAATGCAATCGGTTGCATTAAAAAGTAAAAAAAAGAAAGGCATTTATTTTGATAGAATGGATTCATTGATCGCCTCCTCCGTTTTTATTTGGAAAACAATCATTGTACACGCTTACAAAATAAACGATGAGAACAGCGTGTTCAGACAGACTCTATACTAATGATTTTTCCTTTTATGATTATATCAACCATACTTTTACTGGTCAATGCTTTGCTAGGGAGATATATTTCAAACCTAAGATAGCCTGTTCATCAATGAAGCCAATGTCCGAAAAGCTTATAAATTTATCTTGAATATAAATGTTGACAAGTTGTTAAATAAATGAAGTCATCTTATTGAGTGCAATCGAATGCAAACGATTGCCCCATATGAAAGCGAATACATATTGTTTTACTCTCTTTTGTTTACTCCTAATCTCTTAAGAGAGGTTGGTTGTAAAATAAAATTAAAAAAGGAGTGTTTAGCATGAGGAGGAAGACAAGCCCCGTTTTGAGATGTACCTGGAGTATTGTTCTCTTTGTCGTATTGTTGTTACAAACGATTGGGTTTACTCCCGAAGCACAGGCGAATGCTGATGTTCAGCAGTTAGGCGATTCAGACTCGAAGCTAACAGCTGCCACAAACTACGAACTTCCGGAAAGGACGAAGGATGGTCTTATTTTTCATGCGTGGAACTGGTCTTTTGCTAACTTCACCAATCCAAACCAACAAGGAAGGGGTGACAGAAGGCAGCAAGTGGTGGATTTTGTACCAACCTATCAACTTCAATATCGGCAACTCTCAATTGGGAAGCAGGGAGGATTTCAGACAGCTTTGCCAGGAAGCGCATAAATACGGTATAAGTGTTATCGTTGATGTTGTCGCTAATCATACGGGGAATGCGGGCGGTGGAAATCAGCAGTATCAGCCGGCGCATAATGTTGATCTGGTGATCAAGAATAACCGCTATTTCTGGCATGAGGCCAGAGGCGTGGAAAACTGGAATGACCGTTGGCAAGTCACGCAGTGGGGAATTGGTCTGTCCGACCTCAACACGTCTAATCAGGAATTGTAAGATATCATTATCGGCTTCCTGAATGACGCCATTTCCTTGGGCGCCGACGGCTTCAGATTTGACGCCGCTAAGCATATTGAGCTGCCTAACGATCCCGGGGGCTACAACTTCTGGCCCCGGGTACTAGGCTCGTTGAACAATAAAGACAAACTGTTTAATTACGGGGAAGTGCTTCAAGGCGGAGCTGACAACTTTGCTGGCTATGCCAATTACCTCAGTTTGAGCGCCTCCAGCTATGGGGGTAGTGTCAGATTTGCAATTGGATATTGTCTCAGGATGTCGGCAGCCATGAACGCTCGTTTAACAGATCGAATTAAAATCGCTCCAGGCTTCTGGACTAGCCTGAGAGAAATCGGATAGAACCCATTGACGTTGCGCGCCAATTGAATCTTCCGATAACCATAATTAACGGACCGGCCGTACCGCCCGCTCAATATTATGCCATTTGGCAAGCTTATTACGAACAATCCGGACGTCGCTGCGGGAATCATCAAGCTTGCGACAGCGTACGAGACGGTACAGTATCCGTCAGCCGTCTTGGCGACCTTTCACGCTCGCGACTTCCGTGACGTGCTTAACTGAATGGCGCGCTATAAGCAAATGTGTCCTCCCGTCTATTAGTTATTGAACTAACTGGAACCGTTAGTTCAATAACACAGCAGCAGTCTATATGACTTTATTTTCTCGTTCGTGGCTGTCGCCGTATGAAATGTTGGGGGCAGTCTAAAACTTAATTTTCTTTGGACATGATCCATACCTTATACGCCGCCTTCATCGAGGTCACCGGATATTCGGCAAAACTCCCAACAGCTGAGTTCTTTTGGAAAAAACTTTACAAGATAGCGTTTCCATTATTGACGTTGGATTCGCTTAAAAAACCATCCCAGCAGGTCCAGCAACCACGTAGGAGCATCAAAGGTTAGGATACTCCATGTTTTGTAATGCTGTCCCGAATTTCTAACTGATGCGATATGGACCAGTGGACAGCTGCTAATTCTTCTCCTCTAATAAGCTTAATGAGATTGCGGGCGGCGACCATGCCAAGTTCAGATGCTGAATATCGGACAGTTGATAATTTAGGCCGGATTATTGTAGCCATATCAATATCATCAAATCCCAAGAAGGAGACCTGTTCAGGTATTTTCACCCCATTCTCGGCCAGAAAGTTCATAGCACCTATGGCAATTCGGTCCGTTGCGCAGAACACCGCACTAGGCAATGGACCTGAATGATAAAGCTTTCTCATAGAGGTTATGCCGTCTTCAACGGAATAACCGCTTTCCAATACACGTTCGGGACGTACTGGCAGGTGAGCGGCCTTTAATGCCTGTTCATAGCCCAAAAAACGCTGATTGCCCACTGAAATATCCCCCGCTGGCCCCTGCAGCATCGCGATATCCTGATGCCCCTGCTGAATTAAATAAGTTACCGCTTCAAAAGCAGCCGTTATGTTGTCAACATGCACGGAAGGAATGGATTGGTCTCGAAAATCGCGTCCGATAAGGATACAGGGAATTCCCGCCGCTTCAATGAGCGCGAATAGCGTATCCCGGATTTCGCTTACCGATATAATAATTCCGCTCGCCTGCATTTCACGGAACATATTGTAATAGTGTATTTCAGAGTCCTCGTCCCCCCCTGACAAGGCGATTATGACATCGAAGCCGTATAGATGCGCTACTTGATTGATGCCTTCAACCATGTCATCAAAGACGTTGTTTTTAATCGCGGGCAGAAGTACTCCAATCAGAGATGTATTATTCTTTACCAGTGTCCGTGCTATGGCATTTGGACGGAATTGAGTGGCTTCAAGGACATCCTGAACCCGTTTGCGTATTTCGCTGTTCACCGTCTGGCTGTTATTGATTACTCTGGAAACCGTTGAAATGGAGACGTTGGCCATTCGAGCCACATCTTTTATAGTCATTTTCATTGTACACACCGACTTTCAAGCAAGTATTTATTTAGAAATAAGTTCTCAAAGTGAATTGAATTTATTATATCAGTTTATTGAGTTTAACAAAGATTCCAGAGCAAAGAAAGCGCTTGACCTTGGTTTATTAGGGGAGTATAATCAACTTCGGAAAACGTTTTCTAGTATTTTTTGGACAAAAATAATTGTTTTTACCAATAATAAGCTGGATTAAAGGTATTTCAGCTTCTTTTTTTAATTATTTAGAAAACGTTTTCCTTATGGCCTTGGGTTGTAAAGAATAACAAGGGAAAAGGAGCATGAGCATGAGAAGTTCGAGCGATATGGTTGTAATGGGAAATGAGGCTTCAGTGCAAACCGGTACAAATATTACGCTGAAAGAAAAAATGGGCTATGGATTCGGTGATTTTGCCAGCCAGTTACTGTTTGCCGCCGCAATGACATTTCTGTCCTACTTTTACACAGATGTAATCGGGATCAGCGCCGGGGTCATTGGTACTTTAATGCTAGTTGCACGCGTACTGGATGCGTTTATTGATGTTGCGATTGGGGCTTTGATCGATAAAACGAAGAGCAGACACGGGAAGGCCCGTCCTTGGTTACTATGGATGTCCGGGCCATTTGCGTTGTCTGGAATTCTCTTGTTCACGGTTCCAAGTGGAAATATGACAATCACTATTTTATACATTTACGTTACCTATCTGCTGATGAACTTTATCTATTCCAGTATTAATGTCCCTTATGGTGTGCTTAATTCCATGATAACGCAGGATTCATACCAGCGTTCTTTGCTCAATATTTTTCGTATGAGTCTGGCGAATATTGGTGCCTTGCTAATTAATTATTTCACCCTCCCGTTAGTGAAGTCGTTCGGCGGCGGTCAAAAAGGGTGGATTTTCACCTTTATTATATTTGGATTGCTCGGAACTTTCTTATTTCTCGTCACCTTCTTTAGTACCAAGGAAAGGGTCACTCCATCTGTTGTACAAAAGCCAATTCCGTTTGGACGCGCTTTTGGAGCGCTGATGCGTAATAAATATTGGAAATTGATTCTTGGGTTTGCTGTGGTCTATTTTATAAATAACGCACTGGGCACAGGTATGAATATTTACTACGCACGTTATGTGTTAAAAGACGCCAATCTGATTGGAGTGCTCGGCATATCCTTACTGCTTCCTTCCCTGTTTGGTTATATGCTATTGCCCCCCGTCGTTAAGCGGATCGGTAAACGGAATTCTTCTATTATAGGAAGTATCCTCTTGATTGTGGGATCGGTTGTCATTGCCGTCAGTCCCACAAGTCTTATGGCGGTCTGTCTGGGGCTCGTTATTAAAGCGCTTGGTCATGCGGCTATTCTCGGAACCTTCTTTGCCATGTTGGCAGATACCATTGAGTATGGCGAATGGAAGACAGGAATGCGTACCGAAGGACTGGTGTATAGTGCGGGTAGTTTCGGCACAAAAGCGGGAGGCGGTTTGGGAGCAGCAGTCATCGGCTGGGGACTGGCATTGGGAGGATATGCTGGTGGACAAGCAACAATCAGTGCCACTGCGCTAGCGTCTATTCATTTCATGTTTATCTACGTTCCAATTATCTTGGCTGTTCTGCAAATTTTGTTTCTGGCATTTTACAACCTAGATAAATTATTTCCGGGTATTGTCAAAGAACTTGAATACTTAAAAAACGCTGAATAATTACTTGGTAAATGAGGTAGCCCTTGAATGAACTCATCCTATTGTTGAAATACTAGCAGTAGGGCAGTTCAAGAGGGCTGCTTTTTTTCATTGAAGTAATCTTCAGTGGTAGCGGCGGTAGCTGACGGCCTTTTTCTATATAGTCACAGACAAATCTGTCAGTTCAAAATACCATTCTAGGAAAGAGTTAAAGCTTTTCCATTGCGAATTCAATTTACCAGCAAAAAAATCCTCCATCTGCTGGCCCAATCCTAAGCCTATCACTTCGTCTGTGTTCTTATTATAAAAAAAGCCGAACTCCCCTTCAAAGTTATCCAACGGAATGTATTCTTCAGGCAGGTTTAAACCGACATGAGTTCTCTCCATGCCTAACATATAATCCGAAGAATTGATCATAAACCAACAAATCTGGTAGATTTCACGTCGTCTATTAATGAAAGTCGGCCCATCCTCTGCATGCAAATAAAACGCAGCAAAATCTGAACCCAAATCGATGCCTAACTTTACTAATGCGTGTTCATACTCCTCTGTAATGTCTTCAAACCACCAGTTTTTGCTTTTGCAATAATTGATCACTTTTTCCGATAGCATTTTGACTACTCCTCCGATATAAAATAAACTATCTAAAATTATCTCCCTCAGTATATCATATCCCTTTCCATATCGTTCTTCGTGCCTTGCCAAATCAGCAATGAAAGCTTGCAAGCATCAAGAGATAGGGCTAACGCCGATTACGAGTTTATATATTCGGCACCCAGCTATGTTGGATAAGTGGAAACTGAGGTCATCGTTTCAGTGCCTGCTGTGGAATACTGGACTTTCGATGAATATGATGCATGGATGAACGCGGAGAAGAAGAACCTGAAGTCCATGACTGGTTCGTCATGGACTCCTTCCACTGGTTGGTTTATGTGGACAGAGGACAAGGCTTGACCCTATGCCGACAATGGATATGAACATGGGTTGAGTACACAGAGAATCTATTCCGCTACTCTGGACAATCTTGGGATGAAGCAACAGGTCTTCAGTATCGCTAACCATTCCTTCTGTTTTACCAAGGCACAACTCCATGATCGTCAAAAAAGCCACCAGTTGGACCGTCACTATTTATTGTGGCAAGCTTCACTACAATGGAGGCTGCTTGTTCGACCGAACGATAGCCACTATTACCATTTAAATCGGTAGCTGTAAATCCAGGGCAAACTGAGTTGATTTTAACAGGAGAATCGCTTAATTCTTTAGCAAAGAAAACGGTTAAAGCATTTACAGCCGTTTTGGAACTATTGTAGGCGAGCGAATTCACATTATAAAATTCCGACGTTGGGTCTGAATTCAAGGTTAAGGAACCTAATCCGCTGGATAGATTAACGATTCTTCCGGAAGAAGAGTTTCGGAGCAATGGAAGCATTGCTTTAGTAGTAGAAAATACGCCGAAAACGTTTGTCTCATAAGTACTCTTCAGAACGGACAGTTCCAATTCACTCGGAGGTATGTCGCCTTCTAAAAACACGCCTGCATTATTAATCAAGATATCAAGCAATCCGTATTCTTCCTTGATCCATTCCACTGCGGAGAGAACAGAGCTTGTGTTTGTGACATCAAGAACCACTGTTTTAGCTTTAATTTTCTCCGTTTCCAATAATGTTACGGCCTCATGCCCTTTTTTTTCGCTTCTTGCTCCTATTAAAATCTCATACCCCATGTTTCCCAATTGTCTTGCTGTCTCAAAACCAATACCTTTGTTTCCACCTGTAATTAATACGATCTTGGACTTATACATAAAATTACCTCCCTAATCTATTTTCTAAAACCTGTACTTACAAAAATGTATTAAATTCTTATCTTTTTCATGACTATTTCTCATCTAATCACAATATGAACTCCTTTCATTTTTGATATAATTAATATAGTGAAAATGATTGATACTTGTAAGTACGCACATTTTTGTAACTTAATGAAAGGAGTGGCGATATGGGATATGGATTAAAAGGATATGGCGATTGCAGTGAAGAGGTTATAAGAGCCTGCCCTGTTGAAATGGCTTTACATATGATAGGAGGAAAATGGAAGGGAATCATTATCGACATTTTATCCGAAAAATCGGTCAGATTTAATGAACTTAGACGATTAATACCAGGGATTTCACAACGAATGCTGACTTTACAGCTCAGGGAACTCGAGGCGGATGGAATTGTGAAGAGGGTGGTAGATGACACTGTGCCACCCAAAGTAGAATACTTCCTAACTGAACAAGGAAATAAATTGTCGAGTATTATCGATTCTATAAGAGTATGGGGAAAAGAGTTTCTCTCCTAAGTCTGCGATCGGGAAGTCTTAGTGGATAGCCGTATGCTTACTCTCTGCTTATAGATATGACGAACAAAGAAAAATCTCTTTGAAGCTGCTGACTTATATCCATTTCGATATATGAGGACGAATTAATATGTAGGTTTTCTTGACTATTTAGTCTTGAAAAAATATAATGAGGATGAAAGGAGGATGAAGTTGGGAAGAAACAAAGAATTTGATACGACAGAAGTACTTCATAAAGCTATGGAAGTATTCGGACATTACGGCTATGAAGGAGCCTCACTGCCTCAACTACTGAAGGGACTCGGCATTGCCCGGCAAAGCTTATACGACACGTATGGTACGAAGAGAGACTTGTTTGTCCTTGCTCTGAAGCATTACGTTAATGAGAAGAGTAACGCAGTCATGAAGTATTTAGCAACCTCTGAATCTGCAAAGCAGGGGATAGCTTATGTATTTCATGAAGCAGCAAAGGTATTAAAGGATAAGAACCGGCAAAAGGAATGTTTTATTATTTTTTCAGCTATTGATCAGATGCCTCATGACATGGAGATCAAAGCTTTTTTATTAAAAGATTTAGATACACTGGAAGAAGCCTTTTTTGAAACTCTGGTTCGAGGTCAGGAGAATGGAGAAATCTCGAGTGACCGAGACCTTCGAGCTTTGGCACGTTACTTGAATTTTGCAAGATACTCCTTGACCCAATTGGCCAAAATGACGAGTGACCCCAAGGTTATGGATGATTACGTCGCGGTAAGTTTATCTGTATTGGATTAATAATGGAGCTTTATCATGGCTTCATTATTATTTTTCGAATTTCCAGACCAAACAGTCCGATTTTGATATTTTTTTTGTTTATTTTGGACTGAATGATCTATTAAAAAGGAGAGATGGATATGACAAGTGGAAATTTTCCTGAAGCCCAGGCAACCGAAATTCTAAAGGTGTTTCAAAGCAGTTTAGTAAAACAGGATCTTGAAAGATGGTTAACGCTATTTCGAGAAGATGCCGTCGTTGAGTTTCCTTATGCTCCAGAGGGTTATACTCAAAGACTGGTCGGTATTGAAGAAATTCGTAATTACATTATTGAGCTGTTCAAGCAAATGAATATCCTCTCTTTCTCATCTCCAGACCTGTTTGTATCTAAAGATAAATTGGTTGCTGAGTATACATGCGATGCTGTAATGACAGGAACAGAAAAAACGTATCGGCAGCGGTATATTTCCATGTTTCACTTAAAGGATGGGAAGATAACACTTTTTAAGGATTATTGGAATCCAACGGTCTTACTTGAAGTCGCACAAGGCTAGATTTTTAAACTTACAATTAAAAGGAGATAAAACAAAATGATGAATCAACAAAAGATACTTATTACAGGCGGAACAGGAAAGACAGGGATAAGAATTGCAGAAAGGCTGAATCAGCAGGGATATTCCTACACCATTACCATGAGGAATAAAGAAGCCATTACAACCCCTCAAAATCAAGTCTATTTCAACTGGTACGATAGTTCGACTTTTCTCCCTGTCCTGTATAATATTGAACGAGTTTATTTGGTTGCACCCGTGGGCGACCCAGAACCCATTAAAGTAATGAAACCATTTATTGAAAAGGCGTTAAAACAGGGAGTACGGCGGTTTGTACTTCTCAGCAGTGCATCCATTCCAGAGGAAGGTCCGGTATTTGGCCCTGTCCATCAATTACTGAAGAAATTGGTTCCAGAATGGACCGTGCTCAGGCCTTCTTATTTTATGCAAAATTTCACCGAAGGTCAGCATGCAGCAACCATCTCACAACAAAATTTGATTTTTAGCGCAGCAGGGCAAGGTAAAGTTGGCTTTGTAGCAGCTGAAGACATCGCTGAAGTCGCTTTAAGAGCACTTACTGATGAGGATGCACATAATACGGAGCATATGATTACGGGGCCGGATTCTCTTTCATATGATGATGTTAGTCTAATTATTAGTGAAGTAACGGGAAGAAAGGTTATACACAAATCAATATCAGATGATGAATTGACCCACAGCTGGTTAGCAGCAGGGATAAGCAAGGATTATGCAGAAATCATGACCAGACTCGACCGTAAAATTCGCGAGGAAGGGGCGGAAAATCTAAGTACGGATACTGTAATGAGGGTGACTGGGAAGGCATCTGTCTCTTTCCAACAATTTGCACAGAAACACGCAGATATCTGGATGCAGGAATCGATCAGTACTATAACATTTTAGCCAAACTCTAACAGTGTACATTACACAGCGGTAACGCTATCTGTGTTGGCTTAAAGTTTGAAGAGGAGTAAGATTCTCATTATATTACGGTTGATACTCAAGCATATTAGCTGCTGGCGAATTTGGCGTTCTTCAGATTTTTTTTACTCATTATTTCACAACTTTGTGTCAAAAAGAGGTAAGCTTTGTGTCACTGTACAATAAGTTTGTCCAAAATTTATCCGAGGAGAGTGAAGATTTTCAGGACGACCTACTGCAAAAGATTAGTGTACTCCTCCTTGACGGATAAGCAAATGGAGTTAGTTATTAGATCGCGATGGGTAAAAGAAAAAGAAGAAGCAGCCCCGACAGAGATACTCTGTGGGGGCTGCTTGATGACAACTGACGATACTTCATTAAGCTAACGGGCGGAATAGTTCAATGCGATAAATAAGTGTATAATTTAGAAGACGTGGAGAATCTAATTGGGAGGCTTGTATGATTAAAGATCATTGGTTTAAGTGAATACGGGCATTGGGAGAAAGTACATTCATTTTTATTATTGGGGAATCAACAAGGGGTGTTAATTGATACAGGTCTTGGGATTGATAATATCAAGAGAATAACAGACCAGTTGACATCCTTACCTCTAAAAGTTATTACGACACATGTCCACACTGACCACATCGGAAACCATGGCGAATTTGAACGGATCTTTGTCCATAAAGGAGATGAAGACTGGCTAATTAATGGGATTCAAGGCTTAACAATAGAACAAATCAGGAAGGATATTAGAAGAGATATAACTTTGCCTACACCAGAAACATTTGATCCGGATACATACCAGCCTTTTAAAGGAAAGCCGACAGGATTATTGAAGGATGGTGATATATTCGATCTAGGGGACAGAAGATTAATTATATATCACACTCCAGGACATACTCCTGGCCATATTTCAGTTTTCGATGAAACAAGAGGGTATTTATTTACTGGCGACCTGCTTTATGATGAAACGCCAATATATGCTTTTTATCCTTCAACGAACCCTGTCGATTTAGTAAATTCATTAGAAAGGATTGCAAGAATACCCAACGTCAAAATGGTATATGGTTCTCATAATACATTAGGACTTAATCCAATAATTTTAGATGAAGTAAAAATTGCAGTTAAATTTCTGAGGGAAAATGATCTCGCCAAATTTGGAACTGGGATTCATAAATTTAATGGATTTAGCGTTCAGTTCTAATAATCTTGTCCAACTAACTGGGAACGTTAATTCAATAAAATAGCGACAGTCTAGGACTTTATTTCGTATTATTAGGTCAACCAGAGATTTCTGGTTGGCCTTTTTTCTTAGGCGTCATATGATGGCGGTAGCCGAGAGAACGTGGACTTTATTGGGGTGGCCCCGTCGTGAAAACAGTTCTCTCACTGCCCCCAATGACCATGTTTGAGCTGGTTGAGACAGGGATCTCGTATCACAATTGAAGCTATGAAAAGAACCATCGTGGAAGTGGCGGCAGCTTTAATATTAGGGAGTATGTTATGGAGCTGGTTGTAGGATTAGATGTGGCTAAAGGAGCCAGCGCCGTTCAGGCTTTTCTAGGTAGGAATGAATCATACGGAATATTGGAGAGTATTAGCACGTGGACCGGGGAAGCTTATCATGTGAAATACTCAACATAAGCGATTTGCTTATTTTTTTGAAAAACACTTAAAAATACTTAACAAAAAGCGTTAAATTGCTTATGATGAATATAGGGAAAGGGGGAGGGGTTATATCCACCAAGAGGAAAGACTTTTAAAAATTTTGGAGTATCTCCAAAGCCGTAACCAATTATCAAACTCGGAAATTTGCGACTTATTGAACATCTCGAGAGATACGGCAAGAAGGGATATTATCAGGCTTGTTCATGAAGGGGGGGTTATCAGAACCCATGGAGGTATTGCCTTACCCTTATTAAAAGAAGAAATAAGAGCCTACAAGGAACGTGTAACCTCAGCAACAAAGCAAAAGATGCTTATTGCAAAAGCAGCTTCTGCGCACATCGCTGACGGAGATGTTTGCTTCATGGATGTGTCGACTACCATTCAACTGCTCTGCGGGCAACTGGACAAGAAACTGACGGTTTACACACACTCGTTGGATAATGCAGAAGCTTTATCAGCAAAAAGTGAAATTAACATAAATTTGCTCGGGGGCAAATTTAATCATGAAAACCGTTTTTTTTATGACTACGACACGGCTATGCAGTTGAACGATGTTTTTTTTGACAAAGCTTTTTTAGGAGCTGCCGCCATTATGGAAGACGGAGTGTATTTTGCAAACCGTGATGATGCTTTAGTTAAAAAGCTGGTATCGGGGCGTGCCAGAGAAGTATTTTTACTTGCCGATTTCAAAAAATTTAATTTAACAAGCCCGTTTAAAGGTCTGAATTTTTCCGAAATTGATATTCTAATTACAAATCAGGATGCCCCGAAGCATTCATTGCTGATGTTGCAGGATAGCGGAGTAGAAGTTATCAAGGTGCTTGAGGAAGAATAGTGATAAAAAATCGCAAGGGGGCATGGGCCATGATACAAGCAATCTTTAGCGATATTGACGGGACGTTGTTAAATTCAAAACATCAAATTACATTCGACACCAAAAATACAATCCAAGAAGTTGTGGGAAGAAATATCCCTTTTGTACTTGTTTCAGCGAGAATGCCAAGCAGCATTTTTCCTCTTCAGCAAGAGCTCAATATTCACGCTCCCGTCATTTGTTATAGCGGTGCTCTAATATTGGGCTTTGATAGGGAAATCCTCCATAGCATCTGCTTATCAAAAAAGAGCATTAAACAAATATACGATATTGTAACGGATCATTATCCTTCTATTAGTTTTAACCTATATGGCTATGACCAGTGGATCGTTGATAACACTCAAAATCCATGGGTAATTCAGGAAGCGAGGATTATTAATGCCTCTCCCATACAGAGGGTGCTCCCCTCATATTTAGAAGAAGATCATGATACTCACAAAATTTTATGCATGGGACCTCCCGAAGACATTGAGCGGCTTGTACAACAAATCAAAAAAGAAGTTACGGGTATCAGTGTTTATAAATCCAAGGGAACCTATCTGGAAATTATGGATGAGATGGTGTCCAAATCGTATGCCATTCAGGAACTCGAGGGGATATTTAATATTACTTATCGTGAATCGATGACCATTGGAGACAACTATAATGACATGGATATGATTTTGTACGCAGGCCTTGGGATTGCAATGGGGAATGCACCGGAGGAAGTTAAGAAAATTGCCGACTGGGTCACATCGAGCAATGATGAAGACGGATTGAAAATAGGCTTGGAAAAATACATTTTGTCCGTTTGAAATGATCCAGTGACACTGGATATGCAAACACCAGAAGACGGTAGGCATTGGAAATAGAAAGGAGAGGGGGACACGTAACCTGAGGATACTGAGTTTGTATCTCCTCGGTTTGAGAGACGAGAACGGTAGAAAAAGAAAAGCAGAGTGAGGCGACAAGAAGAGATCAACGTGTTCCGACTGTTGATCTGTTCTTGTGTTGAGCCCAATCAGCACGACAGATTACAACAAAGCTGAGGAAAGATAGATTGGGAGTTTAGTCGTCTAGATTTGTAGTGAAGAGCTTATTTGCCTGTAGTTTTTGCAGAGGAGCAGAAGAGGTTAACAATATGGATGCAAAATGGAAAAGGAATTACTATTCCTATATCTATGTTGAATTTCTATTTATATATGAGATCTTAAAAGGTGTAAGAAGAGTAATTAAAATCATAGTGGCAGGCCTTCAAGCTGGAATAAGTGCATAGCTCGACCGCTATTAAAGAGTATGCCAGCTTGTTAAAGCCAGCATTGTCCAGAGCGTTGCTTAAGTTTCTTTTCCAGCTTATCCGGAACTGAAGAGACGTTTTTCAATGCGAGAAGTCCATACGGCTCTTGTCTTATAAATACAGTCCATTTAAAGCGACTCGGAGGTACAAATATGCTAAAAACGATATTAGTTGTTGACGACGATGAAGAAATCGTAAAACTCATCACAAAGAGTTTAAGGTATGAGCAATTTGCAATACTTCCGGCATATTCGGGTAGAGAAGCCTTATCTGTATTGGAAGAAAATAACATTGATTTCATCGTTCTTGATATAGTGATGCCTGATATGGATGGACTTGATGTCTGCAGAAGTATCCGAAATTCTTATAATGTTCCAATTTTGTTTTTAAGTGCGCGTGATAAGGACATTGATAAAATCGTCGGGCTTGAAATAGGAGCAGACGACTACATGACCAAACCTTTCAGTATTCAGGAGCTTGCCTCCAGGATAAAGGCTCACTTCAGAAAAGTGGATAGGCTTTTTAAAGAATGGGATGAACTTAGTCCCAGTAACGAAAAGACGAATTCTGCGCTCATTTTGAACGATAAGACGTTTGAAGCATTCCTGAATAGCAGGAAGCTCGACTTATCAACAAAGGAATTTCAGATTCTGTCTATCCTCATGCGCCACCCCAATAATGTATTGACTCGTGAGCAGATATATGAAAACGTCTGGGGAGACGAATACGGAGAAATAAATACCGTAACGGTTCATATAAAAAATATCCGTAAGAAACTTGGTCCTGAATATGACTTTATTAAAACAATATGGGGCGTAGGATATAAATACACGGAAAGAGAGCAATAGTATGAAACTGAAAATAAAGCTTCCTCTTTTGTTCCTGCTGATGTTTATAATGTTCATGTTTTCGGTTGGAATATACCTGAAGTTTGTCTTTGCAGTATACTCTCCTATACGCAGTTCATTGCTGGACTCGCGATATATAGCATTGCTCCTGCCCATATTTGCAATTGCCTGTTTCATATTTATTATTCTGATTATCTATATTCATTTTTGCATAGAGAAACCCATTCAGCTTCTGAATACCAGGCTTGAAGAAGTAAATATTGTACATCCACTGCCTCCGCTAGCTCTGAGAAGTAATGACGAGATCGGAGAACTTTATAAACACTTTAATAAGATGGAGCATCGGCTTCAACTCGCGCACAAAGAGCAGACCGATATGATCGCGGCAATTGCCCACGACTTGAAAACACCCTTGACATCTATTAATGGCTTTACTGAACTGCTGGCTACGCACAAGGATTTACCAGAAACTGAAAAGCAGGAATATTATGATTTAATTCAAAAGAAGTCAGGATTTATGGTCGAACTCATCAATGATTTCTCCAGCTTCACCAAAGAAAAATTGGAGTTGGAATCTATGATAGCTAAACCTGTAAAAGCATCAAAATTATTTGAAAATATTGCACTTGAATATGAGTATGAGTTGGCGGGACTTGACAACGAGCTTACTTGCCACCATTCATTCACGGAAAATATATGGCTGATGGTCAACGAACCGATGATACGTCGGGTTTTCGGCAACCTCTTTAGCAATGCTGTAAGATATGGAGGGAAAAATAAGCTGAAAGTGTATATGACCGGATACCCGCTAGGACAGTATGCCTATTTTCAAATCGAGGATAATGGAATTGGAGTCCCGGATAAGGATATATCTTCTCTGTTCCTCAAATTTTTCACTGTGGATAAATCTCGGCAAATCCAAAAGGGCGGGCTGGGGCTGGGGCTTGCAAGCTGTAAATCCATTATTGAACATCATAGGGGCGAAATTGGCGCCTACCCTTCTGGATATGGCGGTTTGGGGATAAGATTCAGCCTTCCCTTGGCCGCACAACACTGATTTTATTGTTGCGCATTTTCTTTTACAACAGGAGTTAAAGGCTGCTGCCAGCTGTGAACACCCAGGCAGCAGCCATTTTTATTTTTTCAGTGTTTTATAATTTTTTATATTCTCTTTACAAACATTTATTTTTCTTTTAAAGAAGCTTTATCTTTGTGTTGTAAAAATTACTTGTAGTAAAAACTGCAATAACTAGAACTGGAAAAGGAGGATGTTACAATGTCAATTGAGTTCAGCCGTTGGCCCAATCACTACATGATGTCATACCAAGTCACCAAAGCTTTAGGTATGGCAAGCCTCGGTGCTACGGATGTCACCGAGATCTACGAGGCCTGCAAAAAAATCGAGCCCGATGACAAAGATACGTGGCACAGGGAATGGCTCATAACGGCTCAGGCATTGGAAAGACACGGCAAGGAGGCAGAAACAGGTGGAAACTGGTATACAGCACGAAACTGCTACATTCGTGCTTGCAATTACTACAGAATTGCGGAATATGCGGTGATGGATGATGACACCGAGAAAATCCGTCTATTTAAAAAAGTAAGTGAACTCTTCGAAGCTGCCGGAAAGTACTTCGATGTCCAACCAGAGAAGATCCAAGTCGATTACGAAGATGTCAAGCTGGATGGTTACTTCTTCTCCCCTTCCTGGATAAAAGGTCCGAAGCCGACCCTTTTTGCTCTCAACGGTGGCGACGAGTGGTCAATTGAAAACTATTTCTGGTTAGGTCCCGCTTTTATTTCGTGTGGATATAACTTTCTGGTCTATGACCAGCCTGGTACCGGCCTCTCGCTGTACGAAAAGGGAAAAGGAAGACGAGCGGACAGTGAGGCTTTCCATTCTCGAGCAATCGACTTTCTTCTAACGCGGCCGGAAGTCGACCCTGATAAGATTATCGTGCACGGTGAGAGTTTTGCTGCTTACGACTCTTTGCGATTCGCTTCGTTCGATCACAGGATTGCTGCCGTTATCTCCGACGGCGGTACGCACGCCTTTGATTGGGATGCAATGCTTAAATGGATGCCACCGAGTTTGGCCGCGCATGGCATGAGAATTCTGGGGGCAAAAAGCTTGGAGGACTTTGCGGGTAATCCGCGTTTTGCCTATGATCTTGAAGGCGTGCTCCACCAGATAGAATGTCCGCTTCTTGTAATGCACGGAGCGGAAGAGATACTGGTTCAGCCCAATCCGCTGACACAAGCATTGAAAAATTATGAGCAAGCGGGTTCGAAAAACAAGACGTTCTTCCCGATAGAGGATAGACGACTTGGCGGATTAGAACATTGTCAGGTAGACAACATCAACGTGCTGCATGAGGTAGCGCTGAATTGGCTCTGCTCAATAGGGCTCGGGCCAGCCGCACCTCGCCCTAAGTGATTGCCAGAGGCACCCAGCGCTATCATGAAAAAGCAAAATTCGATATATTGAAAGATTTAGATTTCTGATTGAGCTTATTCAGGAGTGTCCTACTTGGAATCCTGAATAAGCTCTCTCTTTATTGAGGAGTTGAAGACTGTGAGTATTTTCGGTTTTGAATCAAGAGCCTTCGGATCTTTAGGCGGGCAGCATATTTTGGTAACGTGCATCAACTTGTAGCCCCGGAAGTGGAGCCGGCTCACAATAAACTAATCGATAAGGAGTTTGGCCGTTAAGTTTAAAGCCGACATCGCGCCCTTTATTTGAGGGCGAATGTCGGTTTCTGCTATAATTAACCGTCGTTTCATGCAATCGAGGCACATATGTCCGCGTTCAGAAGAAAACGACTTCAAAATAGATAAGTGTACTAGGGACATAACGACGGCGTATTTTATAATCAGTCGGTGAGTTCTACTATCAAAATTCTGTAACTTGACTTTTAAAACTACAAATATAATAACTGAATATTACATATGTAATACATGTGGAAATGAGAAGAGAGGA
>NZ_JCAJRU010000011.1:0-44030 GCF_059447605.1 Paenibacillus sp. N119s
TCACTAAACACTGGTGGGAAAATATATTGCATAATCAGACCAGTTTGCTGATGAGAGCTTATTTAATTAATTACAAAGACGTCATCGTAACGACTGTACCTTTTCATTTAAACAAATAAACTCATATTCCTGGAATTATCCCCTGTTCGTTTTTGGTAATAACGCAAGAGAATAGGGAACAGGCTGAATGATAGCATGACAAATTCAACACCCTCCGATCGCATCTCTGTGCGGTCAGAGGGTGTTTTTTGCATCAGGGAGAGTTTACTTGGGCGATACACTTTGTGTATTATAGATACAAAATGTATCATGGAGAATTATCTTGGAGGGATACGATGCCTGAAGACAAGGGGAATAGGGAACAAGACAAGTTGCAATTTGTAGATACGTTAAGGGCGTTGGCGATTCTCGGAGTATTGCTTGTGCATGTCAGCCAGCATGTGGACGGGTTAAGCGGTTGGTTGCAAAAAGGCTTAGGTCTAGGAGCTAAAGGAGTCGCTTTATTTTATATGGCGAGTGCTTTTACGCTGTTTCTATCCATGAGCAGGCGTTCGAGTGACAAGGGAGAAGGAATGACGGCCTACCTGTTGCGTCGGTTTTTCCGGATTGCACCTTTGTATTACGTGATGTTAGGAATCTATTTAATGGTGAATGGGACAGGTCCGCGATTTTGGCTTGGAGATCAGGAGGGAGTTACTACCACTAATATTGCAGCTCATGTTCTATTTTTGAATGGTCTCAATCCGTATTGGATCAACAGCATTATCGGTGTGGAATGGTCCATTGCGGTGGAATGTATGTTTTATCTATTTATCCCCCTCTTATTTAAGCTGATTCGATCGGTGCGCCATGCGACTTGGTTTATCGTAATGATGCTTGTGGCAAGCTTCGGGCTCAATACAGTGTTTGCTCAATATCCATTGATCAGCGATCACTCTTTATGGGGGCATTATTTATATTTATGGTTTCCGAATCAACTGCCTGTTTTTGGTCTGGGGATATTGTTGTTCTTCATTTGGAAAGACGAGCGTCATTGGAAAAGCGTAAACCCGCTCACTGGAGGTTTGTTACTTGTTGCTGTGCTGTTTGCGTTTGTTGGAGGTATAACGGATTATCTCATAGGTGTCGGGCTGCTGCTGGGTGCATATGCTTTGTATCATTGGCAGCCAATGTGGCTGCTTAATCAGGTATGGTCATGGATCGGTCGCCTCAGCTATAGCATGTATTTGACGCATATGTTGGTCCTAGGGCTAATCGCGCAGATTAAATTGCCGTTTGCTCCCCTAGTCAGCCTCACCCTTATGTTCATCATGACGCTGCTATGCACCGTGGGACTTTCCTGGTTAACTTATACATGGATTGAACAGCCGGGCATCCGATTGGGTAAAAAGCTTATATCACGTATAAAATCAGTATGGGAGCAGGAAGATTCGGTCAAAGAAAGTGTAGCCTAGTTGCAACTTGAAGCAGCATCAGATAACATTTGATTGAAGTGCTTGAATAAATCTACGAAATTATTGAAAAGACCTCTTGAAAAGTAGCTCCCAGCCCTTTATATTCGATGTACATCCAAGTTTTTGAATACACCGATGAGGTTTGTTGGAATTGTAAAGGAGATGCACGTATGCTTTTGGAGCCGCTTGGCTTTTTACTTTTCTCTACACTGGAAGGAGTAGCTGTTTTTGCGCTGATTTTAAGTATTTTTAAAGTTAAAATGACTCCTTATCTATGGCAGGCTATTTTTGTAAACCTGATTATGAACATGCAAAGCTTTTTGCTCCGAGAGGAATTTTCACTCTCCTATTTGGTACCTGTCATTAATATGCTGCTTTTTATTTTTTTACTTGCTACGGTGGTGAAGATTCCGATTGCTTGGTCAGGTATTATGACGGTTACAGGTTATTTTGCCTATGCTGTTGTTCAATCGGTACTTCTGAAAGCTATGTTTGGTAACCTGCCAGTATCTGAGCTGCAGGACGGTTCCTTGAAGGGCTATCTGTTACAAGCAGTTAGTGCAGCCACAGGGCTACTTATTTCATTTATATTGTATCGAAAAGGGATCGGCTTTTCCCCAAATTTCAAAAAGCTTAAGTTCAAAGAGGAATATGGCATTGTTATCACGCTGATCATTTTGTCTCTCATTTCAACATCTATTGTGCTTTACTATAATGAAATATGGTTGAGTATGATATTTTTTGCACTGGTATCGGGCTTTTTTATCTATTATGCAGTCGGAAAGGAATATCGGGATGATTGAAACGATGGCTTTGAAACTTGCTAATCAGATTAAACGTACTGTGCCTGATCATCCGGCCTCCGTCCCAGTACTTAAATACGCACTTGCCCTCATCCTGAATGCGACCATGATCATCGTGTTGACACTATTCGCTTCATTCTTCACAGGGCGGATGGTAGAGGCTGTAACGATTCTCGTCGCTTTTGCCTTACTGCGCCAAGTCTCTGGTGGCATTCACTTGAAAACGGGTATGGCATGTGTGGTGGTCACCTCTGTAGCTTTTACATACATATCTTGCATTTCCTTAAATAGTGGGTGGACAAACCTGTTTACCGGAATCGCTCTCATTCTTGTTTTGTGCTTTGCCCCTTCCAGAATTGAAAAGCAGTCGCGCATTCCAGTCCGGTTTTATCCCCTCTTGCGATTGTTATCCTCCCTGCTTGTATGTACTAATTTTGTAATTGGTTCTTCTGTAGTAGCTGTTGCTTTCTTGCTTCAAAGCCTAACATTGATTCGAGGAAGGAGGTGAATGGAATGATGAAAAAAATCGTATACGGGTTAGCCACATCGTTGTCTATGTTCGCGACCTTTGCTGTATCAGTGGCAAGTTATGTGTATGTTTATCAAGGGGATACACCCGAGGAACTGCTGAAATAAGAAAAATGCAGAGTAAAAAATAATACATATGAGCTGCTATTGCTATGAAGCAGCTCCTTTTTATGCAAAAAAAACAGGCGCTCCACGAAAGAGCGCCCGAATGGGAGAGGAGAAACCGGACGAAGAGCTTATGGGGAAACGTAAGTCTTCTCCGCGGTTGTCTACGACATTGGTTGAATGCCGATATCTTAAGGATGCCCAGGAGATGGTTTTTTATACCTGCTTTATCACTAAGTTTTTCAAACGGCGATGCATGTGGTACGATAACGTCATAATCTTTATATGGTTATGAACACATATAGAAAATAGGTGAGTTTCAGCGTGAGAGTGGTATCGGGTAGTGCCAAAGGAAGGCCGTTAAAGGCAGTTCCCGGCACCGGGACGCGACCGACAACGGATAAGGTCAAGGAAGCGCTATTTAGCATGATAGGTCCTTATTTTGATGGAGGAGTCGCGCTTGATTTGTTTGCTGGCAGTGGCGGCCTCGGTATAGAGGCGCTTAGTCGGGGAATGGACAAGGCAGTTTTTATTGATATGGAATCCAAAAGCATTGATGTCATTAAAGAAAATTTGCGAAAAACTGGATTGGAAGAAAAAGCAGAAGTGTTCCGCAATGATGCCGGACGAGCGCTCAAGGCGCTGGCAAAGCGTGGAGCTCTTTTTGATGCTGTTTTTCTGGACCCGCCTTATCGTCTCAAGCACGGAGATGAATTAATGAGCCGCATGGCTGAGTTGGACTTGCTTCGTTCAGGTGCAGTCATCGTACTGGAGTATGAATCGGGACATGAGTATCCGGTAAGTTTCGGACCGTTTGAACAGGTTAGAAAAGCGGTCTATGGTGAAACGGCGTTATCCATTTATCACTTTGCAGATGATGCTTTGTCGGATGCCGAAGAAGATACAGAAGCCGAAGAGGTCAACTTCGGTATCACCGAATCAGACGGGGAGGACCATCATGATTGAGCACAAACCACGTATTGCCGTTTATCCGGGAACCTTTGATCCTGTGACGATGGGGCATCAGGATATTATTCAAAGAGCGGCTCGACAGTTTGATCTACTGATTGTCGCGGTTCTTAACAATATTAGTAAAAATCCACTGTTTTCACTTGAGGAGCGAATGGAGCTGCTGCGGACGGTAACTCGCGATATTCCGAACGTGGAAGTGGACAGCTTCCGTGATCTGACAGCCAATTATGTACGCCAAAAAGGGGCTCAGGTTATTGTCAGAGGAATTCGGTCAGTGACCGATTTTGAATATGAGCTGCAATTAGCCTCTACCAATCATAAGCTGAACCCCGATGCGGAAACGATCTTTATGATGACCAATCCGGCTTATTCATATCTGAGTTCCAGTATGGTGAAGGAAATTGCGCATTTTGATGGCAAGGTCGTAGATCTGGTGTCGCCAGAGGTCGAAGACGCACTGCGTGCCAAGGTCAACGCGATTCGCGGTGGCTCCACCATGAAGTCATAAAGGAAACGGCAAGCAGAGCCAGTATAATTGTGCTCAGGAGTGCAACGGACAGTACGGTTAGTTGCCAGGGGTACATGGATGTTCCTTCTATTTGTGTTAGTAAACTGCTGGCTCCAGCCATGACAGATTGCGAGCCGGAATCATTTCTTTCCGCAAAAGAAGATACAGAACTGCGACTGACGTAAGCAGGGATTGTATTACTGACAATGCGGGTAAGCGAAGTCCATGCCGCTAAGGTAAGACCAAAAGCAATGATCCCATGGAGCACGCGTGATAAGGTAAAGGTGATGCCCTTGTCGGAAGGTCTGGTGACGGCGGTGATTTGAAGCCAGCCGCACAGGCCCCCCCAGCCCAATACAGCACTGATCAGTGCTGCTTGTGTACGGAGATCGTTGGGCATCCGGCTGATTTCATAGGAACCCAGATGGATTTCCATCCAGGCGGGCCACACCAGTGAAAGAGTCCCTTGGCCTGAGTATAGGGTTAGCAGCCGAATCAGGACGGAAAAGAAAATAATGAATCCACCTGTCACCATCAGCGTCTGTACAGCATGGGATACGGTTTCGCCTAACAGTTTTCCAAAACTGCGGCCATCCCGTTCTCTGGCAGAGCGGGTAGCTTCCCATGCAGATCGGATCAGGGAGGTGGTAGTGCGGGAATCAGAAGTGCGCCGGCTGGCGGCTGGCGTTTCCCGTTTTTTTGATTTTCTGGACGATTCAGGGAGTCTGGCTGTGATCCAGCCTGCCAGCAGCCCGGAAATCCAGTGAACGGCAAGTAACACCCCGCCTGCGGCAGCGTTATGCAGCAGTCCTGTTCCAATGACGAGCAGGATTGTAATCGGATTGCAGAAATGAGCGATAGCAGTCAGACGTCGAAGCTGAAGCGCGGTCATGTCTTCTTGCTGTGCCCATTGGCGTACCGCCTCGGCAGCAGCCGGAAATCCTGCAGTCAGGCCGAGGGCGAGCACCCAGCCGCTTCGTCCGGGTAGTCGGAACCAGGATCGCATGAACGGCTCCAGCAGTACACCTAGACCATGTACCAGACCAAAGGCAATAAGCATTTCGGACAGCATCAAAAAAGGCAGCATGGCCGGGAAAATAATGCTCCACCATAACTTAAGCCCTTGGGTAGAGGCTTGAAATACTTCTTCTGGTGAGGCGACGATAGCCGCTACAAGCAAAATGGCTCCAAGGCCAAGCAGCAAGGTTGTCCAATAAGGAGCAGGGCGGGCTTCCTTTTGCATCAAAGAGTTCACCTCTCATAAATATACTAAGGAGAGTCGGATGCTGTTTCCAGCGTTTATTCACGTTCATTATCTTAATATAGGTTGCTTGTACGTGTTGTCGTAAACAATGTATGCTTTTTTCGAAGGCTTGAGAACAGATGGTGCAGAGGCACTTGGGTAAGATAGGAGAAGTTAGGCTGCAAGGGGGAGAAGCAATGAAGCGAATAAACCGGAAAAGAGCATTTTTTACAACCGGTTATGTCTTAATGCTGGTTGCAATGGTCTATGTGCTGGTCTATATGCCAACCCCTTATCTGATCTATGGACCAGGTGGGGCAAATGAGATCAAACCGATGGTTAAAGTACAGGAAGGAGATAGCAGCGAACGAGGGAGCTTTATGATGACGACAGTATCGGCGCGTTATGCCAATCTCATTATGTTGGCACTGTCCAAGCTGGACAGCAACTCGGAGATTCAGCGCAAAGAAGATCGTCTGCATGGCAGAAGTGAAGACGAATATGCGGCAGAGCAGGTATGGTATATGGGGGATTCCCAATCTTCTGCGATGGAGGCTGCCTACACACGTGCTCATGTCCCTTATCGTATTGTGCCAGATTATGTGTATGTATTTAAGGTTCCAGGATCTCGCAGCGTGTTTGAGCCCGGAGATGAAATATTAGAGCTAAGCGGTACGAGGGTAACTGATAATCGCTCCATTCGGAATGCCTTGGAAAATGAGAAACCGGGAACGACGGTGAAAGTAAAGCTAAAGCGGGATGGAAAGTTGCTGGCTGTGCAAGCTCCATTAACGACCATCACAGACAGTGAGACGGGAAAACAACGTTCAGGGTTTGGTGTCAGTATCGCCACGGTACAGAAAGTGGAGCCGAAGGATGGACGTAAAACAATTCATTTTACATCCACAGATGTTGGAGGCCCTTCGGCAGGTTTGATGTTTACTATGGAAATCTACAACCAGTTGACACCAGGTGATTTAAGTAAGGGATATCGTGTAGCTGGTACGGGTACCATTGATAAGGACGGTCAGGTTGGAGCGATTGGTGGCGCCAAGTATAAAATTGTCGCTGCTGACCGTCAGGGCGCGGAATTGTTTTTCGTCCCGGCAGATAATTATAAAGAGGCCAAAGCCAAAGCAGAGCAAATCGGGAGCCAGATGAAGCTTGTTCCGGTTCGCAAGCTTGGCGATGCGCTGAATTATATGGAAAAGCTGCCTATTAAACCATAAGGGGCGGTCGCAAGTAATCAGCATACATGGCACGAATGGCAGGACGCGGCATTCCGGCTGCATGTATTGCCGCTGCGGCAGTATCCCAGTCCAGATGTGAATGTGATCCGGCAGACGATTTGACCCATACTGGCAGGACGGCTGTGTTTTTCATTCGCGCCAGCAGCTCGCGTCCAGTTCTGTTAAAGCCGAGTACGCGGATATAGCCGGGACCTTTCGCCAGCTCAGCGGGAGTCATATCGACTTTGGCATGATTCAGCAAAATATGTGTACACATTCGCTGAAGCTTCGTACGAGTATAGCGCTTTGTTTTGATAGCGGCAAACAGAGCCTCCACAGAGGGCTGGGGCAGCGTGTACAGTGATTGCTGCAGACGATGCTCCAGCCCTTCGGTGACCTCGTGCAGCTCCGCCAGCTGCTGCGGGCTACGCGTGATCAGGGCGTTCAGCAGCGGCTGGCAGAACGCTTCCCAATGCAGCGGTGCGCGGCCGGCTTGCCACTCGCGCTGCAAAATCTCCAGCGTCGTCGCAGGTACGTACGGCGACGCGGCCTCCGGCCCGCCGTCCAGCAGCAGACGGCGGATGGCCGTGGCGCTGGCGATGACTCCGTCCGCAGGCGCCACGGCTTCGTGGTAGCCCGATCCCGTGCGGACTACCGTAAAGGGCTTGATTGTGCTGTCCAGCCGTTCCAGCGCAATCAAGTAATGCAGCCCGAGCGTATTGTTGGGCTGCTGCATAAGAGCGGCGAGCGCAGCGCCGTCCGCTCCTTCGGCCGCCAGCTCGGCTGCGGCTCCTGCGTAGGCGGCGGGATAACTTGCGCCCTTGCTCAGGCGCTGGGCGATGCCGGCTTTGAGCTCGGCCGGCTCTGCTGCCAGTACGCGGGCCAGCGCGTGCAGCGGGGCGATGTCTCCACTCTCGCTGCCGAAGCAGAGCGCATCGACAATGCCCGTCGCGCAGAGCAGGGTCACCGCGCCGCGGGCAAACCATTCTGCGGGCTGGACAGCATAAGCTACGGGTAGCTCCAGAACCAGGTCTACGCCCATAGCGAGTGCCATTTCGGTGCGTGACCATTTGTCTGTAATCGCGGGTTCGCCCCGCTGAAGGAAGGGACCACTCATCACAGCCACCGTGTGCTGTGCACCAGTGATACGGAGAGATTCCTTCCAGTGATGAACATGTCCGTTATGCAGGGGATTATACTCTACAATTATACCGAGTGTTTTCAAAACTGTATGTCGGCTCCTTTCTTTTGGCAGCTTATTACTATCAGTAAATGATGTTTTTGGGTCAGCTATCTGATATTTCATCATGCACATGAACAAGACCATTGAGACCTAGACCAAAAAGCTTTATACTCGCATTATTGTACACGAAGAGTGGCGGGGGTACGAATACTCATAGGTACATGATGAACACAACACATTTTTCACTCTGCATAGATCTTAATGAACCATTAGAAAACTGACGGATTTGCAAGTGGTGTAAAGTGAAAGGTGTTGACAAACGACTCAATCAGTCGGTATAATAATTTTTGTTTGTTTGGAGTGATAGTGATGCAACTATTTTTTCGCAAAGTAGCAACAAGTGATGGTCCTGTTCCAATTCGTGAATCTCTTAATGTGAGTGAATTGGTAGCGGATCGTGCTGATGTTACAGCCGTTTCCCCGCTGGAGACCGACTTGGTCGCCGTTAGTCTGGGTCAAGGCTCGATGAGCGTGGAAGGCACGTTGACCGCAGGTCTGGACATGCTTTGCTCACGCTGCTTGAGCCCGATGCACGAGGATTTGAAGATTGAATTTCGTGAACGGTTCAAGCAAACCTCATCTTCAAGTGTTGAAGAAGAGGATGAAGATGGCGATTTTATCGCAGTGACGGAGGATTCCTTCGACATTGCGCCGTATTGTGAAGAACTGTTTGTACTGCATGTGCCGTTTGCGCCGATATGCAGTGAGGATTGTCAGGGAATCGCACCAGCGGCCGGACAAAACTGGAGCATTGGCTCCGACGACAGTAACGGAGATACG
Source organism: Paenibacillus sp. N119s (assembly GCF_059447605.1). Classification (NCBI taxonomy): domain Bacteria; kingdom Bacillati; phylum Bacillota; class Bacilli; order Caryophanales; family Paenibacillaceae; genus Paenibacillus; species Paenibacillus sp. N119s. The sequence continues at coordinate 8,866 of NZ_JCAJRU010000011.1, forward strand.
GAAAAGATTGATCCGCGTCTGGCAGGGCTTAAGGATTTTTTTAAATGAGAATTGAGTTCAATTTTGAAAAAAATCATCATCCGCTTGTGCCGGGAAATTATTGAACCGATACATGGATGTTGCAGACTTGATTCACCGGCTGTAAGATTATTGTCTTTTGGCATTTTCTTTCAGTCTTGAATGAGATAAGAAGTCATACCCGTCAATGCGGGGTTGATCTGTTTAAGGAGGTGGGAATAATGGCAGTACCTCAACGGAGAACATCCAAAACTCGTCGCGACAAACGTCGTACTCACTTTAAACTGGAAGTACCAGGTATGGTGAAATGCTCCGAATGCGGCGAATTGAAACTTGCTCACCATGTGTGCAAAGTTTGCGGAACGTACAAAGCTAGAGAGATCATCTCTCAATAATATCCCATAAGCGGATTCTTTGGAATATTCGCAGAAAAAGTAGCGCTTCACTTCAGTGAGGCGCTACTTTTTTTATCAGTATGCTTTCTTTTTACGTCAGCATGCTATATACTGTTTTAGTACCAGGTTCTAAGAAAGAAGGACCCAAGAGGTTCCTTTATACATACAAGAAGACAAACCGGCTTGAAGCTTAGCCGTTAGAACGTAAAATAACCTGAACTGTCGGCTGAACGGCAGTTTACTGTAGGGAAAGGAGGCGTCACTGATATCGAACGTTTGCCGAAGAGACAGAGGCAGCAACGGCTGACTCAATTAATTGATGATAATCCGTTCGTGACGGATCAGGAATTGACAAGACAATTGAAGGTAAGCATTCAGACTATTCGGCTGGACCGAATGGAGCTGGGAATTCCGGAATTGCGGGAGCGGCTAAAGTTGATGGCTGAGCGCTCCTACGATCAGGTTCGTTCCTTACCTTTACATGAAGTAATCGGGGACATTGTTGATCTCCAGTTGGATCGAAGCGGTATTTCGATTTTCGAGATCAAAGAGGAACATACCTTTTCACGGACAGGCATTGCACGAGGACATTATGTGTTTGCACAGGCCAATTCATTGGCCGTTGCCGTAATTAACGATGAGATAGCATTGACCGCTTCAGCGGATATTCGCTTTGTTCGTCCAGTTCATTTGGGTGAAAAATGCATTGCCAAGGCATATGTGCGTTCAAATCCAGAACAAAAAGGAAAAGCCAAGGTGGAAGTGTTTGCCTACGTAGGAGAAGAGATGGTATTCCAAGGTAACTTTGTTATTTATCGCTCCACGGAGGAAGAGTATAGCGAAGGAGGAAGTCAGCATGCGGATCGCCATTGATGCCATGGGGGGAGATAATGCCCCTGAGGCGACAGTAGAAGGCGCGTTATCTGCGGCAGCGGAATGGAAAGATACAGACATTACGCTGGTTGGTGACCAGGAACGGATTGAATTGGTTCTGAACGGCAGGACGCTGCCTACGAATCTCAGCATTCGACATGCGTCCGAAACGATAGATGCGCAAGACGAGCCTGTAAAGGCCGTACGGCGTAAAAAGGATGCCTCGATGGTCGTAGCTGGTCGAATGGTTAAGGAAGGCGAAGCGGATGCCATGATATCCGCAGGTAATACAGGCGCTCTAATGACTACAGGATTGCTGGTGGTTGGTAGAATGGAGGGCATTGAGCGTCCGGCTCTCGCGCCGATGATACCGACGATTGACGATCAAGGTATTTTAGCGCTGGACTTGGGGGCCAATATGGATGCCAAGCCTGAACATCTTGCTCAGTATGCACTCATGGGAAGCTTGTACCGTCAGAAAGTTCACGGTCTGGCTTCTCCAAGGGTAGGGCTGCTGAATGTTGGGACTGAAGCTGGAAAGGGCAATGAACTGACAAAGTTGGCATTCCCTCTCATTGAGCAGCTACCTGTCAATTTTGTGGGGAATGTTGAATCCAGAGATGTGTTAACCGGGAATTGTGATGTACTGGTGTGCGACGGATTCGCCGGTAATATTATGCTAAAATCGCTGGAGGGAACAGCTGGAGCGATATTTTCTCTCCTTAAAGAGCAGTTCACCAAATCCTTAAAGACCAAGCTGGCGGCAGCTTTGATTATGCCAGAACTTCGGGGTCTGAAAGGGAAAATGGATTATAAAGAGCACGGCGGGGCCCCTTTGTTGGGGTTGAGCGGACTCGTCTTAAAAAGTCACGGTTCGTCTGATGGCACTGCCGTCAAAAATGCGGTTAGACAGGCTCGCACGGCCTTACAAAACCGGTTGGTGGAAAGTATATCTAAGGAAATCAGCAGGAAGTGAGTGACAATATGAATAAATTACGGCCGGTTGGTGTTATCGGAACAGGGAAATACGTACCTGAGAAAATTCTGACTAATAAAGATCTGGAAGAAATTGTCGAAACAAGTGATGAGTGGATTGTCAGCCGTACAGGGATTCAGGAGCGCCATATTGCTGCTCCAGAGCAGGCTACATCTGATTTGGCATATGAAGCAGCAGTTAAGGCATTGGAATCTGCGGGTATGACGGCACAGGATTTGGACCTGATTATTGTAGCTACGGTTACACCGGATATGGCATTTCCGTCAACTGCTTGTATTCTTCAAGATAAGTTGGGTGCCAAAGGTGCAGCGGCCTTTGATTTGTCAGCTGCATGCTCGGGTTTTGTGTACGGGCTGGCTACGGCAACGAGCTTCATTAAGACAGGGATTTATAATAATGCGTTAATCATTGGTGCAGACTGTCTTTCCCGGATTACAGATTATACGGACCGCAATACATGCGTTCTTTTTGGAGATGGAGCAGGAGCTGTAGTGATTGGTGAAGTACCTGAAGGCAGAGGATTCCAATCCTTCGATCTTGGAGCTGAAGGCGCTGGAGGCACCTTGCTCAAGTTGGAAGCTGGGGGCTCACGTTTGCCTGCGAGTACCGACACACTGGAAAATAAACAGCACTATATTTACATGAACGGACGCGAAGTGTTCAAGTTCGCAGTTCGCGTTATGGGAACAGCAACGGTTGATGTGTTGGAGAAAGCTGGGATGTCCAAAGACGACATTGATCTGTTTGTCCCGCATCAAGCCAATATTCGTATCATCCAATCAGCAATGCAACGCCTGGATTTGCCTGAGGAAAAGGTAGTTATTAATGTTAATAAATATGCAAATACATCCGCAGCATCTATTCCTCTCGCTCTTGTGGAAGCAGCTGAGGAAGGCCGCATGAAGGAAGGCGACCGTGTACTCATGGTGGGCTTTGGCGGCGGTTTGACTTGGGGTGCGTCGGTTCTTATCTGGTAATTAAGTGCAATTTTTGATATAATATTGAATTTGACTGGTGTTTTACAGTAGAAGTATGGGAAACAGAGAGGTGCATGCACGATGGGCAAAACGGCATTTATATTTCCTGGTCAGGGTTCACAAGCGGTAGGTATGGCTAAAGATGCTTATGAAGCAGTTCCAGCCGCAACAGAAGTATTTCGTAAAGCAGACGAACGTTTGGGTTTCGCGCTAAGCACACTGATATTTGAAGGGCCGGACACAGTCTTGAAGCAGACATCCAATACGCAGCCTGCACTGTTAACGGCGAGCATTGCGTTGTATGAAGCGTTCAAGGACAAGGGCATTCGTTCTGATTATGTGGCTGGGCACAGTCTAGGAGAGTACAGCGCGCTAGTGGCTTCCGGTGTCCTCACATTCGAGGATGCGGTTGAGACTGTTCGTGCACGTGGTCAGTTTATGGAACAAGCCATTCCTGATGAACAAGGTGGGATGGCTGCTGTGCTGGGAGCTGATCGTGAAGCATTGGCCGCATTGTGCCGTGATATCACAGAATCTGGTCAACTGGTTGAATTGGCTAACATCAACTGTCCCGGACAAATTGTTGTATCGGGTACAAAGGCGGGCGTAGCTGCTGTCGCTGAGCGTGTGAAGGAAGCGGGCGGCAAGCGTGCTATCACTTTGGAGGTCAGCGGTCCTTTTCACTCCTCCTTGATGAAGGAGGCAGCGGACAAGCTCTCTACTAAATTGGAGACTGTGAAATTTGCCGAAGCTCAGGTTCCGGTGGTGACCAATGTAACAGCAAAACCTGTCCGTGAGGGAAGTGAAATTCGCCAACTATTGGTGGAACAGGTCTATTCCCCGGTGCTATGGGAAGACAGTGTAGCATGGCTACTGGAACAAGGTGTGGACACCTTTGTGGAGTTTGGACCAGGTAGTGTCTTGACCGGACTGGTTAAAAAGATTGACAAAACGGTAAAGCTGTATAATATAAGTAGCCTGGAGTCGTTCGCTTCTGTAACAGAAGCCTTGGAAGCCCGCTAAAAGTATTAATGATTGCCTTTACGGGTTAAATACTTGCAAGGGAGGACTATGATGTCTAAGCCATTAAGTGGAAAAACAGCGCTGGTTACAGGAGCATCGCGTGGAATTGGTCGTAGTATTGCACTGGCGCTGGCTGAAGCAGGCGCTAATGTTGCGGTAAACTATGCTGGTAGTGAAGCGGCTGCGACTGAGGTAGCAGAATTGATTCGTGCCAAAGGCGTGGAAGCTATTACAGTTCAAGCTAATGTCGGGCGTACTAAAGAAGCTGACCAGCTAATCAAGGATGTGATTGAGGCTTGGGGCAAGATTGACATCCTGGTGAATAATGCTGGCATAACAAGAGATAATTTAATCATGCGCATGAAAGAAGAGGAATTCGATCAGGTGATCGAAACAAATCTTAAGGGTGTGTTTAATTGTCTCAAGGCGGCCACACGTCCGATGATGAAGCAGCGTTCCGGCCGAATTATCAATATTTCTTCCGTTGTCGGTGTACTTGGCAATGCAGGACAAGCCAACTATGTTGCTGCTAAAGCGGGAGTGATTGGGCTTACCAAATCCTCCGCTAGAGAGCTTGCCTCAAGAGGGATTACAGTGAACTGTGTGGCTCCTGGATTCATTGATACTGAAATGACGCAGGTGCTGGCTGATGATTTGCGTGACAATATGCTTAGCGGTATTCCGCTGGCCCGTCTTGGACGGCCTGAGGAAATTGCTGATGTGGTGCTCTTCTTGGCCTCGGATGCTTCCTCATATATGACGGGCCAGACCTTGCATGTGGATGGCGGCATGTATATGTAGTTCATGCTGCCATCCACATGCCCCGATGAAGAGTGGTTGATGAAAACTCTCTTCTATGGCATTTTAATTGTAATTTTCGTATAATACCATAAGGAGGAGGTGAGCCGGATGTCCGATGTATTGGAGCGCGTAAAACGCATTGTCGTTGACCGTTTGGGAGCCGACGAAGCCGAAGTTACACTTGAAGCATCTTTTAAAGATGATTTAGGCGCTGATTCTCTCGATGTAGTTGAATTGGTTATGGAATTGGAAGATGAGTTTGATATGGAAATCTCTGATGAAGATGCAGAGAAAATTACAACTGTAGGTGAAGTTGTAAAGTACATACAATCTCATACCTAATTCATGTCATCAAAAGTCCCGTTCTGTTACAGGCGGGACTTTCTCCTAATTATACAGATTGAACTAAAGACGGAATTGCCGCATGTTTTTGAGTTTGGCTCAGCTTCACTTTGTCGAAGGCTGAGTATAATGCGGCATTACTAACTTTAGTTGATTCTATATTATTTTTGTACACAAGCGTGCGCGATCTAAAAATACAATTTGCAGTAGACATAGAGGTGATTATCTTTGAAACAACGAGTTGTCATAACAGGAATGGGTGTAATCACTTCGCTGGGACAGGATTTGAGTACATTATGGGATAATCTGATGGCTGGAAAATCTGGTATCAGTAAAATCGAAGCTTTCGATACAAGTGATTACACTACAAAAATAGCCGCTTCCATTAAAGATTTTAATCCAGAGGATTATATTGATCGCAAGGATGCGCGTAAAATGGACCGCTTTGTGCAGTTCGCGGTTGCTGCTAGTAAAATGGCGCTTGAGGATAGCAAACTCGTAATCGGAGAAAATGTCGATGCCGAGCGCGTGGGTGTATCTGTTGGTTCTGGTATTGGTGGATTGGGTACATGGGAAGATCAACACAATGCATTGATCGAAAAGGGACCTAAACGCGTAAGCCCTTTCTTCATCCCGATGATGATTGCGAATATGGGTTCCGGCCAAGTTTCGATTTCACTCGGTGCTAAGGGTCCTAATACATCGCCGGTTACGGCTTGTGCCACAGGCAGTCATGCCATTGGTGACTCTTTCCGCATGATTCAGCGCGGTGACGCTGACGCTATGATTTGCGGAGGTGCCGAAGCAACGATTCGCCCGATTGGTATTGCTGGATTTTGCTCCATGCGAGCGATGTCCACGCGTAACGATGAGCCGGAAAAGGCAAGTCGTCCATTTGATACCGAACGAGACGGGTTTGTTATGGGTGAAGGCTCTGGTGTTCTGGTTCTGGAATCGTTGGATCATGCTTTGAAGCGTGGCGCACATATTTACGGCGAAGTGATTGGCTATGGCCTTTCTGGCGATGCCCATCATATGACAGAGCCTGATCCAGAGGGAGCGGCACGTTGCATAAGAATGGCGATCCGTGATGCTGGATTGAATCCTGAAGATATCGATTATATCAATGCGCACGGTACATCTACACCAGTTGGTGACAAATCGGAAACAGAAGCAGTCAAGAAAACGCTTGGAGAGCATGCCTATAAGGTAGCGATCAGCTCGACCAAGTCGATGACAGGGCATTTGCTAGGTGCAGCGGGTGGCGTTGAAGCTGTAATCTGTGGTCTTGCGCTTCAACATCAGACGATCCCGCCAACGATTAATTTGGATAATCAAGACCCTGCTTGCGATCTTGATTATGTACCTAATACGCCAAGAAAAGCGGATCTGAATGTGGTAATGTCCAATTCCTTTGGTTTTGGCGGACACAATGCTACGGTTATTTTAAAAAAATATGAAGCGTAAGGGGTCAGTTCGTTGAGTGGAGACTTGAAGCAATTACAGCAGAAACTTCATATTCAATTCAACAATCGGCAGCTTCTGAAGCAGGCCTTTACGCACGCTTCCTACGTAAACGAACATCGATTCAGTCAGCATGCAGATAATGAGCGTTTGGAATTCTTGGGTGACGCTGTTCTGGAACTGACGGTGTCTGAGCAATTGTACAATCAGTACCCTAACCGGCCCGAAGGCGAACTAACCAAGTTGCGTGCAGCTATTGTCTGTGAGCCTTCTTTGGTGAAGTTTGCTGTCGGGCTTGAGTTCGGGCAGTATGTACTGCTTGGAAAAGGTGAAGAGCTGACAGGCGGACGTACTCGTCCGGCTCTGTTGGCTGATGTGTTCGAGGCGTTCGTAGGCGCGCTTTATTTAGATCAAGGTCTGGAAGCCGTCCGGTCGTTTCTGGAACGTTATATTTTTCCTCAAATTGTATTAAACGGTAAGCTTCAGATGAGTGATTTCAAAACAGAGCTTCAGGAACTGACGCAGCATCATAACATGGGGATGCTTGAATATAAGATTGTCGAGGAACGCGGACCTGCCCATGAGCGCGAGTTTGTAGCCGAGGTATATATGGACAGCGAACGGCTGGGGGCAGGTACAGGACGCTCCAAAAAAGAAGCTGAGCAGCAAGCGGCGGCAGTTGCTTTAAACCGTTTGAAGCTGGCGGAATCGTAATCGGTACCTGAGCGGCCCGAACGGGTGACGCAAGCAGAGGACACAAAGTAAGAGCAAAGGGCAGTCCGCGGGGAGTCCCGGCCCGTAATGGCGAATGGACTGCGTTTTGCTCTTTTTTCGTGGCTTAACTGCTGTAACGTGAGCGTCGATACTGTGCTTTTTTCAAATTATTTTTATGCTAGAATAGGGATAATTCATTCATCAGGTCAATGGAGTTGTACAAGCATATTTGAATGTTAGAGGTGAGATTAAGCATGTTTTTAAAGCGCATTGAGCTGGCGGGCTTCAAATCGTTTGCAGATAAAACGGAAATGGAATTTGTCCGCGGCATTACGGCAGTCGTCGGACCCAATGGAAGCGGGAAAAGTAATATTTCCGACGGAATTCGTTGGGTGCTGGGCGAACAGAGTGCCAAATCACTGCGTGGCGGCAAGATGGAGGACATTATTTTTGCAGGTAGTGATGCCCGTAAGGCTGTTAACTACGGTGAAGTATCGCTCACGCTGGATAATGAAGATCAGGCGTTGCCTCTGGATTTTGGTGAAGTGACGGTAACGCGACGTGTGCATCGGAGTGGGGATAGTGAATATTTCATTAATCGGCAATCATGCAGACTTCGAGATATTACAGAGCTGTTTATGGATACAGGCATTGGTAAAGAAGCTTATTCAATTATTGGACAAGGACGTATTGAAGAAATTTTAAGTACCCGATCTGAGGATCGACGGGGTATTTTTGAGGAAGCCTCGGGTATCGTAAAATATAAATCACGTAAAAAAGATGCAGTTCGCAAGCTGGATGAAACAGAGCAAAATCTGCTACGTATTCACGATTTGGTGACTGAACTTGAGGATCAGATTGGGCCTCTTAAGGAGCAATCTGAAAAAGCAATTCATTTTAAAGAGCTGCGCAGTGAATTAAAATCAAAAGAAATTTCGATGTACGTCCACCGAATTGAACAGATTCATACTTCGTGGAGTGATGCGACTTCCAAACTGGCTTTGTTGCAGCAGGAGCAGCTTCAATTGTCTACTGTGGTGTCCCGCCACGATGCAATGCTGGAAAATGACCGTAATGAATTACGGCAACTGGAAGAGCAAGTAGAACGTCTGCAAAGAGAACTACTGCAATACAGTGAAGCTACGGAAAAAAGTGAAGGCTATGGTGAATTGCTCAAAGAACGTACACGTAATTTGGAGGCCAATCGGGAACAATTGATTTTATCCCTCAGCACAAGCGAATCACGACATTCCGAACGCAAAAGTGAACTGGATCAACTGAATGAGAAGCTGTCAGCGCTGAATGTTGAGCTGGACGAGTTGCGTGCGCGACTGTCTGACGAAGAGGCCAAACTGATTGGCGTCACAGGTGGAATCAGCCAGGAGCAGGAAGAAAGCCTAAAGGGTGGCCTGCTGGAGCTGATGAACCAGATGGCGCAGGCGCGTAACGAAATTCGTTATACCGACCAACAGAAGGAAGCGTTGGAACGTCGAGTGAATCGCGTAAGTGATGAATCTGGCAAATGGGAAGCCCAGAAAGCCGAACTTGAACAGCGCAAAAAAGGATTGGAAGCGGCGATTCAGAAGCTTGGACAGGAAATTAGCAGTTTGCGCAGTGGCTATATTCAGGGAAGTGAACAGTACCAGGTCCTGCAAAAACTACTGGAAGAAAACCAGGGCACAGTTCGTAAATGGGAACAAAAAAGAGAAGCTCAAATTTCACGTCGAGATACGATGAAAGAAATGCAGGATGACTTTGACGGCTTCATGCTTGGAGTTAAAGAGGTATTAAAGGCTTCACGCAAAGGAACTTTGCACGGTGTGCATGGAGCAGTAGCAGAGCTGATTCGGGTACCTGAGCAATTAGAACAGGCGATGGAAACTGCTTTGGGCGCTTCAGTTCAGCATATTGTGATGGAAAATGAATCGGTATCCAGACAGGCGATCAGTTTTTTAAAGCAACGTCAACTGGGCAGAGCGACATTCTTGCCAATGGATGTTATCCGCCCGCGTCAGATCGGTGCAGGGGAACGCCAAATTGTAGAAAGCGCTGAAGGCTTTGTCGGAATCGGTGCAGATCTTATTCAGTACGATGATCGATATGCCGGAATTATAGGCAGTCTCTTGGGGAATGTGGTCATTGCTCGTACGTTGGAAGATGCCAATCGTATTGCTGCCCGCTGCCAGTATAGATATCGTGTTGTTACGTTGGAAGGCGATGTAGTCAATGCAGGCGGTTCCATGACTGGGGGGAGCCAGTTCAAGAAAAATGCTAATCTGCTAGGTCGTAAACGTCAGCTAGATCAGTTGGATCAAGACATTCTGGATACGGAACAGCAAATTGCCAGGTTGCGTCAGAGTGCAATAGATACCAAACGACAGCTGGAGGAGACGCAGACCCGTCTGGACGAACTGCGCCAGGGCGGCGATGTGAAGCGGACCGAAGAGCAGCAAATGGCAATGGAACTCAAACAACTTGAGCATGAACTTCGTCATGTTCTGGAACAGGTAGCTGCGTCTGGTCAGGAGAAAAAAGGCTTTGATCAGGAAATCAAGGAGCTGGAAGCTTCCCGTGCAGAAGCGCTGGTCAAGTTGGCTGCGCTGGAGGAAGAAGAGAAGAAAACGCATCAGGCCATTCACGCTGCCGAATTTGCGCGTAAAGCGAATGAATCAGCTAAAGAGCAACTGCAGGGAGAACTCACGAATCTCAAGGTAAGAGAAGGCAAGCTGGACCAGGAGCGCTTTTCATTGGAAGAGCAGATTCGCAGATTGCGTGGAGATTATGATACCCTTGGTAAAGATTCAAGACAAAATAAGACCTTGCTTGCTTCCATCGAAGCAGATCTGCTCACTAATGAGCAGGAGACCGTTAAGCAGATTGAGAATCTCAATCAATATCGGTTGAAAAAGGAAGAAACTGCACAGCAATTAGACCTAAAACGGGCTGCACGCAGCAGCTTGTCCAAAAAACTGGAAGTAGCTGAGAATGATACGAAAGAACAGCGAATCCAGCTTAAGTCGGTGGAGGAACAACTCCGTCAAACGGAAATTGGAGTAAACCGACTTGATGTGGAACTGGAAAATGTTTTGAAAAAATTGAGTGATGATTATGAACTCAGCTATGAACTGGCGAAACAGCGTTATCCTATACCGGAAGATATTGAAGGTACGCAGAGTGAGGTGGAAAGACTCAAACGCGGGATTTCTGCGCTGGGTGAGGTCAATTTGGGTGCCATTGAAGAATACCAGCGTGTACATGAGCGTTATACGTTTCTCGATGAGCAAAAGTCCGATTTGGTGGAGGCTAAGACCACGCTCTATCAGGTTATTCGTGAAATGGATGACGAAATGTCCAAGCGCTTCAAGACCACTTTCGATGCGATTCGTCGCGAATTTGGAACGGTTTTCTCCAAGCTGTTCGGAGGTGGACGAGCAGATCTTGTCTTGCTTGATCCGGAGCGATTGCTTGAGACGGGAATTGACATTGTAGCTCAGCCACCAGGCAAGAAACTTCAGAACTTGCAGTTGTTGTCAGGTGGTGAACGGGCTTTAACAGCCATGGCATTGTTATTTGCCATTTTACATGTTAAACCTGTTCCATTCTGTGTACTCGATGAAGTAGAAGCAGCATTAGACGAAGCAAATGTGGTGCGTTTTGCTCAGTATTTACGTGAATTCTCAGAGCAGACACAGTTTATCGTAGTTACACACCGTAAGGGCACCATGGAAGAATCCGATGTGCTATACGGGGTTACGATGGAAGAAGGCGGGGTTTCCAAACTCGTATCTGTCAAGCTGGACAACGATGAAGCTGAGATTGCCTGACATCAAATAACATACTTTCAGATCAACGGAGGGAATCTATGAGTTTCTTTAGAAAATTAAAGGAAAGCATCGCGAGCAAAACGGAATCAGTCACCAAGCAGTTCAAAGATGGCTTGGAAAAAACACGTAAAGGTTTTGTAGAAAAAGTAACGGACCTGATGATTCGCCGTAAAAAAATTGATGAAGAATTTTATGAGGAACTGGAAGAAATTCTGATTGGAGCAGACGTAGGCGTCAACACGGTCATGAACCTCATTGAAGACTTGCGGGTAGAAGTGAAAAAACGCAAAATCGAGGATGCATCCGAGTTACAGCCTGTATTGTCGGAAAAGCTGTCCGAGTTGCTGCGGGGCAATGACAATAGTCAGCTCAAAATGAACCCTGACGGGATTACAGTCATCCTATTCGTAGGCGTCAATGGAGTCGGCAAAACAACGACCATTGGCAAGCTGGCGCACCGTTTTAAACAAGAGGGCAAAAAAGTATTGTTGGCTGCTGGGGATACCTTCCGCGCGGGTGCGATTGAACAGTTGGAAGTTTGGGGTGAGCGGGCAGGTGTAGAGGTTATTAAACAGCAATCTGGTTCTGATCCAGCTGCGGTTATGTTTGATGCTGTACAGGCTGCCAAGCAGCGTCAAGTAGATGTTTTGCTATGCGATACCGCAGGACGTCTTCAGAACAAAAGCAATCTGATGGAAGAATTGAACAAAATATTCCGCGTTATCCAGCGTGAAATTCCAGATGCTCCTCATGAAGTGTTGTTGGTACTTGATGCGACGACTGGACAAAATGCACTTAACCAAGCCAAACTGTTTGGTGAGAAGAGCGGCGTAACCGGTCTGGTACTGACGAAATTGGATGGTACAGCAAAGGGCGGGATAGTCGTGGCCATCCGTCAAGAATTGAATTTACCTGTTAAGCTGGTGGGTTTAGGTGAAAAAGTAAATGATCTTCAACCGTTCGATTCAGAACAATTCGTTCATGCGTTGTTCGCTGGTTTGATCCAAGAAGACGCTGTCGAAGCAACTGCTGCTGGCGAGGAAGAGCAGAACTAATCCTGCTTGTTCAGGCTTGCTTATAAGTCCGGAACTTAGCAGTGCTCCAGTTGCTGCTTAAGTCCGCCCGGCTGTATAATGAAAGCAAAAGGTTTGACGATGCCGGATAAGTTTTTTGTATGAAAAATATTACACAGGAAGCCGGGTGAAAAAACGATGGCAAACACCTATACTTATTCCCGACGGGAAGAAGTAGCCAACGCGATTACACATGGTATTGGAGCCGTTTTAAGTGTGGCGGCACTTGTGCTGCTCATTGTTTTTGCTAGCATGAAAGGAACTGCTTGGCATGTCGTAAGTTTTACAATTTACGGGATCACGATGCTGTTGCTGTATACCAATTCCACGTTGCTTCATAGCCTGCGTGAAGGGAAATTGAAGGATTTGTTCGAAATATTCGATCATTCTTGTATTTACCTGTTCATTGCGGGGAGCTATACTCCTTTTATGCTCGTTGCATTGCGAGGTACGCTGGGATGGACGCTGTTTGGAGTGATTTGGGGGATCGCCCTGTTTGGTGTATTGTTCAAGGCGTTCTTCACTAAACGCTTCCTGTTTATGTCTACAGTGTTTTACATTATAATGGGCTGGCTCATCACCATTGCCTGGAATCCCCTGACGGCCATTGTTCCCGCCGGAGGGATGACGCTATTGTTCGTAGGTGGTCTCATGTATACGTTGGGTACCATTTTTTATGTGTGGCGAGCATTTCCGTATCACCATGCGATCTGGCATCTGTTTGTTTTAGCAGGCAGCATACTTCATTTTTTGGCTATTCTGCTGTATCTTACTCCGGTCAGGGTGTAATTGAGAGAGGGAAAAAACCGATCCGTATTCCCGTTTAGGGGCAGCGGATCGGCTTTTTTTTGTATGACAAGGGATAACGCTTGACATCTTCTTTTCTTTTATGTATGATAAGGAACGTTGAAAAGAACTGTAAAGTGTTTTTCCTTGACGATGGAGGTATATACGATGAGTCAGGAGAATCGACTGGAAAAGACAAACCGGATTAACCGACTGTTTGACTTCTATGAACCTCTACTTACTGAGAAGCAACAGATGTTTTTAAAATATTACTTTCATGATGATTTTTCTTTGGGGGAAATTGCATCGGAATTTCAAATTAGCCGTCAAGCAGTCTATGAACATATTAAACGTGCTGAGCAGGTATTGGAAATGTACGAGGAAAAGCTCGGTTTGCTAAGTAAGCATGAGCGTAGAATCCAAGATCTGGAAGAATTAAATAAGACGTTGTATGAGACATTCGGTAAAATCGGTGAGTCCGATGAAGCCACTCTGCAACATGTCCATCAAATTGTAAATCGCCTGCAGGAATTGTAGGATATATAGATATAAGAACAAACAACCCTGGTAGACAAGGAGGTGCGAAAGTATGGCATTTGAAGGATTATCGACTCGCTTGCAAAATGTATTCAGTAAACTGCGCGGCAAAGGAAAAGTGTCTGAGGATGATGTAGCTCAGGCGATGCGTGAAGTGCGCTTGGCTTTGCTGGAAGCGGACGTTAACTTCAAGGTTGTAAAAGACTTTATTGCCAAGGTAAAGGAGAAATCCGTTGGTAAGGAAGTAATGGACAGCTTTACGCCAGGTATGGTCATCATCGACATCGTAAACAAGGAATTGACTGAGTTGATGGGTGGCAGTCAGGCCAAGCTTGCCAAAGCCAACAAACCGCCTACAGTCATTATGATGGTGGGTCTCCAGGGCGCAGGTAAAACGACGACGTCCGGTAAACTGGCGAAGTTGTTGCAAAAACAAAACCATCGTCCATTGCTTGTAGCTGGTGATATTTACAGGCCGGCCGCGATCAAGCAGCTTCAGATTCTCGGCGAGCAGATTAATGCACCTGTATTTACAATGGGAGACCAGACAAGCCCGGTAGAAATTGCAAAACAGGGTTTGCAGCATGCTAAGGATAATGGTAATGACTACGTTATTATAGATACTGCGGGTCGTCTTCATGTTGATGAAGAGCTCATGGAAGAGTTGCGCCAGATTCATGCCAACGTCAAGCCGGATGAAGTTCTACTGGTTGTAGATAGCATGACTGGGCAGGATGCGGTTAACGTTGCTGAGCACTTTAATAGTAGCCTGGAGTTAACTGGAGTTGTACTGACGAAGCTGGATGGCGACACTCGTGGTGGTGCAGCTTTATCGGTTAAAGCTGTGACGGGCTGTCCGATCAAGTTTGCTACATTGGGTGAAAAGCTGGATGCGATGGAGCCGTTTCATCCTGAGCGGATGGCTTCACGGATTTTAGGCATGGGAGACATGTTGTCCCTGATTGAAAAAGCGCAGTCCAATATCGACGCCGATAAGGCGAAGGAAATGGAACGGAAAATGCGTAATGCCGAGTTTACTTTTGAAGATTTTCTGGAGCAAATGGATCAGGTTAAGAAGCTTGGCCCAATCGACCAGATTCTTGATATGATTCCCGGTATGGGCAACATGAAGCAAATGAAAGACATCAAAGTGGATGACAAACAGATGGGCCGGATTGAGGCTATCGTTCATTCGATGACTACACAAGAAAAGCAAAACCCGGATATGATTAATCATAGTCGCCGCAAGCGGATTGCTGTAGGTAGTGGAACATCACTGGCTGAGGTAAATCGTCTGATAAAGCAATTTGACGAAATGCGTCGCATGATGAAGCAGTTCTCAGATATGATGGGGCCTAAGGGTGGCAAAAACAAGGCTATGAAGCATTTGAAGAGTATGGGTAAAGGTATGAAGTTTCCTTTCCGTTAAAAGGTCAGTAGGCCTTTGGAGTATGGGATAGCAATATACAGTCTACTTTTTGAAGGAGGTGAATTTTCGTGGCAGTTCGTATTCGTCTGAAACGTATGGGTGCACATAAAGCTCCTTTCTATCGCGTCGTGGTATCTGATTCTCGTTCCCCGCGTGACGGTCGTTTTATCGAAGAAATCGGTTACTACAACCCAATCACAGTACCAGCGGTTGTAAAAATTGATGAAGATAAAGCGCTGAAATGGTTGCAAGATGGTGCACAAGCATCCGACACTGTTCGCAACTTGCTTAGCAAAGCGGGCGTAATGAAAAAGTTTCATGAGTCTAAACTACAGAAATAAGGTGCTGATACGGAGGGTCAACCATGGAAGAATTAGTGATAATCATTGCTAAGGCTTTAGTCGATCATCCGGAAGATGTAACCGTGAAGACCTTGGAGAAGGATCGGCTTGTTGTATATGAGCTTAGTGTACATCCTGAGGATGTAGGCAAGATCATTGGCAAGCAGGGTCGTATCGCCAAGGCGCTTCGCACTGTGGTTGCATCAGCAGCCGTTAAGATGGATAAACGGGTTACCGTAGACATCATATCTTAAAGATATACGAAAGTGGGTTAGGATGTATGTCCTAACCCTTTTTCGTACATGATGAAGATGATATGGAGCGGAACCGATTACGTGCAGGAGGAACACGATGCAGCAAATGTTTAATGTCGGAAAAATTGTGAACACCCATGGAATCCGTGGGGAGCTTAAAATATTAACGACGACAGATTTTCCAGAGGATCGCTTTGCAAAAGGCAGTGAGCTTTTCATTGTTCCGGCTGAAGGTAAAGCACCGATTCCCGTAACTGTTGAAACAGCGCGTTTTCAAAAAAATATGGTTGTCGCTAAATTTAAGGAATATCACAATATCAATGATGTTGAAAAATATAAAGGTACTTTGTTGAAGGTATCTGCTGAGCGGTTAGGTGAATTGGAAGAAAATGAATTCTATTTTCATGAAGTAGTCGGCATGGAAGTGGTGACGGAAGACGGGAATGAACTCGGCGTGGTCAAAGAAATTTTGACTCCGGGAGCCAATGACGTATGGGTAGTCAAAATGCCTAAAGGCAAGGAACTGCTATTGCCGTATATAGAGGAAGTTATTTTGGATGTAAACGTGCGTGAAAAACGGGTTACGGTACGGTTAATGGAAGGTCTGCTGTAATGCGGGTCGATGTGCTGACCCTGTTTCCAGAGATGTTTGATGGAGTATTTAATGCAAGCATTCTGGGAAAAGCAAGGGATAAGGGGATTGTATCACTGCAAGCGGTTAATTTTCGCCAGTATGCCGGCAATAAGCATGGGCAAGTGGATGATATGCCCTATGGTGGTGGGGGCGGCATGGTGTTGAAGCCTGACCCTATTTTTGCTGCGGTGGAAGCGTTGTTGGATAAATCAGAGCGACCAACATCTGAAACTCCCGATGAAGCTGTCCAACATGAAGCTGTCGAACATTACGTAGGCATAAAAACTCCGCGTATTATTTTGATGTGTCCACAAGGTGAGACTTTTACGCAAAAGAAGGCGGAAGAGCTGGCCAAAGAGGACCATCTTATTTTTATATGTGGGCATTATGAGGGGTATGATGAGCGTATTCGGGAGCATCTGGTGACAGATGAGCTTTCGATTGGCGATTATGTTTTGACTGGTGGGGAATTGCCGGCTATGGTAGTCATCGATAGTGTGACACGGTTGTTACCAGGGGTGTTGGGGAATGAAACGAGTGCGGTAACAGATTCGTTTAGTACAGGGCTGCTGGAATACCCCCATTATACCCGGCCTGCTGAGTTTCGGGGCTGGAAAGTGCCTGATGTACTCTTGTCAGGGCATCATGTCAATATTGACTCTTGGAGACGTCAAGAAGCGTTACGTCGCACGATGGAACGTCGACCGGACTTGTTGGAACAGGCTGAGCTAACAGGTAAGGAATGCGCGTGGATTGAAGAGCAGCGCCAATTGGACAAGTCCGGAGACTAGCGATAAAGCACGATATACATGAGTGGATTTGAAAGCAGGCGGTGACCTGTTTTATAATAAAGTCAATTAAATAATGTTTGGTCAAATCCCTTTTTTGTTGTTGCAATGCGGTAACCTCCATGATACAATACATCTGTTGTGTGTAATACGGTGGTCCTCTGTGGATGATGAAGGAAACGAATGTGTTTCCAGAAGAAACATGAACACCTGTACGGAAGGAGGGAGTCATAGATGAATATCGTCCAAGCGATTACTGAAGAACAACTTCGTAAGGATCTGCCTAACTTTCGTCCTGGTGACACTTTGAAAGTGCACGTGAAAGTTATCGAGGGAACTCGTGAGCGTATCCAGTTGTTTGAAGGTGTAGTAATTAAACGCCGTGGTGGTGGAATCAGTGAGACTTTTACAGTTCGTAAAATTTCTTACGGTGTAGGTGTGGAAAGAACTTTCCCGCTTCATTCCCCAAAAATCGATAAAATCGAAGTGGCTCGCCGTGGTAAAGTGCGTCGTGCGAAGCTTTATTATCTTCGTGAACTGCGCGGTAAAGCAGCGAGAATTAAAGAAATTCGTCGTTAATACAACGAATAACGAAAGGGGCTTGTTTACAAGCTCCTTTCGTTTTTTCTACGTACATAGGGAACTGTGGATAATTGACCGTAAAGAGAGGACAGTGAGCTATGGAGCAAGAAGTAGGACAAGGAGCTGTACAACAGCCAACTGATCAGGATGGTACGCCCAAGCGTAAACCAAAAAATGAGATTTTTGAGTGGATCAAAGCCATCGTTATTGCGTTAGTGCTTGTCTTTTTAATCCGCTGGCTTCTCTTTAAGCCTTTTATTGTGGATGGCCCGTCGATGCAGCCTAACTTTCATACCGGAGAACGCGTCATTGTAAATGAGATATTGTATGATTTTCGTGCTCCTAAACCGGGTGAAGTGATTGTGTTCCATGTCCCGGAAGAAAAAAGAGATTTCATCAAGCGCGTCATTGCCGTAGCGGGTGATACGGTCAAGGTAGAAGGTGACACGATTACAGTAAATGGTAAGCCGATTCAAGAACCTTATCTCAAGGCTCCTTTGGAAGAAGCACATCAAAATGGCGAACTTTACAACAAGTTTACCAATTTTCCAAATGAGAAATTTAAGGATGGAAAAGTGCCAGAAGGGCATATTTTTGTTATGGGCGATAACCGTTCCAATAGTACAGACAGCCGGATGATTGGATATATTGATTTGAAGGAAGTCGTGGGTCGGGCTGATGTCATTTTCTGGCCAGCGAAGGATATGCAGTGGATTAACCACTAGAACTAACAAATAAGCAGCATAGCTGCCGTAATTCTAACGATAAGCCTGAGGGTGAAAGTAGGAGTTACGCTCAACGGGGTGATGACGGTGACGATTCAATGGTTTCCTGGTCATATGACCAGAGCGCGCCGCCAAATTGAAGCAAAATTAAAGCTGATTGATTTGGTTATTGAGCTGATTGATGCTCGATTGCCACTTTCCAGCCGAAATCCAATGATTGATGATATTTTGCAAGGCAAGCCGCGAATGATTATTTTGAACAAGGCAGATTTGGCGGACCCTGTTGTATCACAGCAATGGATTGCTTATTTTAAGGAACAGGGGCATGTAGCCTTTCCGGTGGATGCCACGACAGGGACGGGACTCAAGGAAATTCCGATTCAGGCTAAGCTGTTGCTTAAGGAAAAAATAGACCGGCAGATTTCAAAGGGAATGAACCCTCGTCCTATACGTGCTTTGATTGTCGGTATTCCGAATGTCGGCAAATCGACATTGATCAACCGAATGGCAGGACGTAATATTGCAGCTACAGGTGATCGCCCAGGAGTAACGAAGGCACAACAGTGGATCAAGACCGGTGAAATTGAATTGCTGGATACACCAGGGATTTTATGGCCTAAATTTGAGGATCAAAACGTCGGCTATCGTCTGGCTGTGACAGGAGCGATCAAGGAAGAAATTCTGAATGTAGAGGACATTGCCTTTTTCGCGACAAAGTATTTTATCCAATATTATTGGGATGCCATGGCAGAGCGTTTTGAGCTTACTGAACGTCCTGAGGATACAGAAAATCCAGATGATGTTGTAAGTGTTATGGAGGCTATCGGACGTAAACGTGGTTGTATCGTTAGTGGCGGACGTGTAGATCTCGAAAAGGCCTCAAAGATTATTTTGCGTGAGCTACGTGCAGGAAAGCTGGGGCGGTTCAGTCTAGAGGCTCCATACTGATCGTATTAGTAACCAAGATAGAACATTGCATTTTGTGGCAAGGAAGAACCTTCCCCATCTCTCCGGAGAGGAGGAAGGTTTTTTGGTATGTAAAGGTAAATAGAAAAGGGTTTTGAACGGTAGAGGTCTGTGGTAAGCTGAATTCAATCACTAGAGCTACGGCAAGAATGAAGCTTAAACTACGTAAAGATGGGCAGGTTTTGAATATGGAAGCTAAAGAGAACACAGTAAAGGACATGCTACATTATGAAAAAAAATGCTGGGAACAATCTTGTGAGCGGATTGCAGGTATTGACGAGGTAGGTCGTGGATGTCTGTTTGGAGATGTTGTGGCAGCAGCAGTCATTTTACCAGTAGGTGAGTTATTGGAAGGGGTAGATGATTCCAAAAAATTGACGGACAAGAAAAGAGAAGCCTACTACGAGCTGATTATGGAGAAGGCGATTGCTGTAGGAGTTGGTTATGTAGACGCGCGGACGATTGATGATATCAATATTAAACAAGCGGCTCGTTTAGCTATGAAAAAGGCTGTAGAGGCTTTACATATATCTCCTGATTATTTACTTGTAGATGCAGAAAAGGTAGATGTGCCTATTCCTCAGCTATCCATCATCAAGGGAGATGCGAACAGTCAGTCTATTGCGGCGGCTTCTATCATCGCTAAGGTGACCCGTGATCGGCTATGCAAAGGCGAATGGGATGCGAGATATCCGGAATATGGGATCGGTATACATAAAGGTTACGCTACCAAGTTGCATAGAGAACAAATTTTGGCGCTAGGACCTACAGAAATGCATAGACGCAGCTTTCTAGGTAATTTGTTGACAGAGCAACCGACGTTGTTTGATCTGTAGACTACTTATTATGAATCGGCACAATACCGATATAAAGTATATCTAATATTACAGACCCCTTTGAATCGGGGGAGAGTGAGAGGAGGGGCGATATGAACATCGGATCTGTATTCCGTGGATTACTTGGAGATGTGAAGGCAGGAGAGGCTAAAAAACTTGATATGCAGCCAGGCCAGGTCGTAAGGGGAGTCGTATTAAAGGTATCCGAGGACGGCGATGAGGCTGTGTTGCAAATACAGGGTTCTCAGGTCAGGGCAAAGCTGGAGACCCCTCTTCAACCTGGACAGACTGCAACGTTTCAGGTACAACCGGCTTCTCCCAGCGGAATGACTGTGCTTAAGCCTCTGAACGACGCTGGCAATATGCCACAGCAAACCGTAGCGCTGGCAGACGTATTGGAATCGGTGGGACTGCCGGATACAGTTCAGAACAGAGAGCTTATACAGGCGATGCAAAAGAATAGTGTGCCGTTGACATCGGAAAATGCAGCTTCTTTGCGAGACGCCTTGTCGAAGCAAGGCGGCAATGTGCAATTAGGAACGTTTGTGCAGGCAGCGGCCGTCGCCTTTCAGCGTGGACTTCCATTAACGGCCGAAAGTATAAATGGATTGCGCCAAACGATGTTTGGACCTCCACTAAATGATCTCTTGTCATCGCTGGAGCAAGAACTTGAAACGGTGTTAAAGCAGCAAGGACAGGGAACGCCCACTGACCGTTCATTAGGGGAAGCAACTGTGATAAAAAGCGCTGACCGAACGTTAGCTAGTCCAACGGGCACTTCTGTAGTGATTGCAGATGGACAGGAAGGTCAGGCTCTTACATTGTCCAAAGATGCCTCTGCCGCTACAAAGCAGGCAGAAACGGGACAACAAGCCACCGTCGGCAAGGAATTGTTTAAAGGGACTCAAGCAGCCAATCTTGCAGCTACAGTAAGTGAAGCGAGTGTCTTGACTACAGATTCAGATAGTCCGGCAGGATCTACAGCAACTGTAGCCAACGGGACTGCTTCAGGAGAACCAAAGGTAGTTAGTGGGCGTGGAGCGACAGTGGTATTAGATGCTGGTGCAAATACGCCTGAATCGAGTGCTGCTGATGCATTAAACGGCTCGCGCGTTAAAGCGGAGCAATCACAGCAAGCTACTGCGGCAGGTATGCAACTTAAGGATGCTGATGGTGTTCCAGCATCGGCCACGGCAGAGCCAACGGGGACAAAGCCTGCCTTAAGCGCAGTCACGGCAGACCGTCCCTCTGCACAGCCAGCGATCGGCTCTACGCCGCCATCTGCGGCGGGCAAAGCTGCTGCGCCAGAGGCGCCACTCCAGCGGCTGCGGCTACTGCTGCAAGAGCTGCGTGCAGCAGTGCCGCCTGAGCTAAGCACGGCTACGCCAGAGCAGTCAGCCGCAGAGGTAGTGCAGCCAGCGGCTGGCGCTTCGCGCACGGCAGACGCTGCGGCTTCACAGTCTGCGGCGCCAAGCACGCAGCTCACTCCCACGGAGGACCCGTGGGTGGGACGTGTGCTGAAGCTGCTCGGTGCAGAGCACGAGCAGCAGGTACATCGCTCAGCTGCGCAGCTCGCGCATGGCGCGGCGGCACGTACGGAGCCGCCCGAGGGAGTACCGCAACCGCTGACGGGGTTAGCGGCTGCGGCTGACGATTCCGTGTCAGCGGCCGCGGACACCGTGAAGGGGGCGTTGCTCCAGCTCATGAGCAGCGACGACCTGCCACCCGCTTTGAAAGAAGCGGCTCAGCAGGTTGTACAGCATCTGACAGGTCAGCAGCTGCTGTTAAATACAGACCGAACGGCGCCTTTTGCACAAGTGCACATGTTTATACCATTCATTGGACCGGATGGTCGTGAAACAGCTACAATCCAGATTCAGTCCCGCCGCGGCAAACGGGGAGAACTGGATGCCTCCAACTGTCGTCTTTGGTTTGATTTGGACATGAAGGGGCTTGGTCCGACGTTGGTGGATGTACAGGTAGTAGATCGGGTTGTAAGCCTCAAGCTTCATAATGATCAGGAATGGGCGGCTTCGCTGTTAACCAGTGGACGTGAGTCCATTCGTACCGCGCTGGAGTCGCTAGGCTACCAACTTCTAACACTGCGAACCGAGCCTATGCCCATAAGGACTGAACAGAGCAGTTCCGCCTCTTCAGAGGTACAAAGCTATGTACCTCAGCCATATAAAGGAGTCGATCTTAAAATATGAAAGAGCCCTTGGACCCTCCCTCTCCTTCCATGAAGAAGGCGGTCGCCCTTAAATATACACCTGGTGAGAGCGAAGCGCCGATTGTTGTTGCCAAGGGAAGCGGCCGCATTGCGGACAGTATTTTAGAAAAAGCCAAGGAGCATGGTGTGCCTGTTCAAGAGGATGCCGCGTTGGTTGAAGTACTGTCCAAACTTGATTTGGACGAACAAATCCCGGCTGAGCTCTATCAGTTGGTAGCAGAGGTGTTAACCTATATATACCAAATGGATCGGCTTGCTCCAAGGGACGACTGGTGATGGAGGATGAAATGAAGACTAGAAGCAAGGATCAGCGGAAAGCCAAAGGAGCGATGGGTGAAGAAGCTGCGGCCTTGTTTTTAGAAAACCTGGGTTATCGTATCTTGGAGCGCAATTGGCGATGCCGTAGTGGAGAAATAGATCTGATTGCCAAGCAGGAGCACATACTCGTGTTTATTGAAGTACGTAGCCGGAGCAGTTCCAGATACGGGACACCGGCCGAATCAGTTACTGCACGTAAAATAACCCAGGTTCGCCAAACAGCCGCAGTATACTTGCATATGAACGGAATGGGAGAAGCTCCGATCCGTTTTGATATGATTTCTGTACGATTATCTGCTGAAACGGCTGTTGTTACAGACCATTTTATAAATGCCTTTTAAAAGAGTAAGGACTTTTTTTGGAGGCTGAAGCACAGGACTGAATTCATATGTACAGGTTGACAGAAGGGAAAGCTGCAGGTATATTCTATTGATAATAGTTATCATTTTCATTCTATAATGAATATCTGGTCGTTGTACCTGTGAAGGAGGATTTATGTGACAAAGCATACCTTTAGTGAACATGTCATAGATGTAATTCAGGAACGCCGGACGATTAAAAAATTCAAACCTGACTCTATCCCGGTAGATACGATTAAAGAACTGCTGGACGTCGCTGTATGGGCTCCTAACCATAAAATGCGTGAGCCGTGGCGTTTTCTGTTGTTTGCTGGTGAGGGACGGAAAAAGCTTGCAAAAGCAATTGCAGCCGATATCGGTAAAGACAACAAGTTTGAGAGTGGGATTTTGCACAACCCGATTCAGCTTTTAGTGGTGATGGAAGAAGATCCACGCCAAGCGGTTTGGGATGAGGATTTTGCAGCAGTCAGCGCGCTTGTACAAAATTTTATGCTTGCGGCATGGAGCAAAGGGATCGGAACATTCTGGGTGACAAAACCATTTCTGTATTCGCCTAAGTTCCGTGATTGCTTGGGTATTAAACCAGGTGAGAAGGTAATTGGCATGATCTATGCAGGCTATCCAGATGTTATCCCGGAACCAAGACCACGTACTCCAGCGGCCGACAAGCTAACCTTGATTGACAATTGATCTTTTGTCAGATACCCTTGATAAAGGATTTGAAAACAGGGTTGAGTAGTTAAAATTTAGATCATATATTTGCAGTAAATGAAAATTTGGAAGCACCTTTTTTCATATAGTCAATGATTCCCGGGAGGGACATTTCATATGAGGAGAGGTGCATTTTTGATATGTATGGAAAATTACATGGGGCTTGTCTGTATGGGATAGACGGCGTACTGATCGAAGTTGAGACTGATCTGTCTAATGGTTTGCCTCAAACTGCGATTATCGGATTGCCGGATTCAGCGATTCGAGAGGCAGTAGAGCGTGTGAGAGCAGCAATCAAAAACTGTGGTTTCAAATATCCATCCCAGCGTGTCACGATTAATTTAGCTCCTGCTGATTTGCGTAAGGAAGGCTCATCTTTTGATCTTGCGATCGCTTTAGGCTTGCTGACAACCAGTGAGCAGATTGTATTACCAGTGGAGGAACGAACCCTGTTTATTGGCGAGCTGGCGCTGGATGGCAGCATTCGTCCTGTAAATGGAGTGTTATCTATGGTAGATCTGGCCAAGCGGGAAGGATTCGATTCTGTACTGCTTCCTCAAGAAAACGCAAGCGAAGCCCGTCTAATTACAGATATACGTATTTACGCTATACGTCATCTGACGGATCTTATCCCGGTTAATGATTATGCACAAGGTACCTCAGAGGGTCAAATGACCAATGAGAATTGTGCTGCCAGTAAACAAGTGATGATCCATTCGTATGACCATTTACCTCAAGCAGAGCATATACCGTTGCGCGAGCAAGAAGTGCTAGCTAGTAATATGGAAGATTACAGTGATGTGCTGGGTCAGCTACACGCCAAACGTGCGTTAGTCATCGCTGCAGCGGGGATGCATAATATCCTTCTTATGGGGCCACCGGGCGCTGGAAAAACGATGCTCATCCGCAGGTTGCCGTCTATTTTGCCGCCTTTGACGGAAAAGGAGTCGCTAGAAGTGACTAAGGTCTACAGCGCAGCGGGGAAGTGGAAGGAGTCCTCGCCGCATCTCATGCATATTCGTCCCTTCCGTGCGCCTCATCATACAATCTCTGCTGCTGGTTTGGTGGGTGGAGGAGGTATACCCAAACCAGGAGAAATCAGTCTTGCACACCGAGGAATTTTGTTTCTGGATGAGTTGCCTGAGTTTAGTCGTCATGTGCTAGAAGTGTTGCGGCAGCCTCTGGAAGACCATCAGGTTACAATCAGTCGTTCACGTGCAGTGTTTAAGTATCCAGCGCATTTTTTACTTGCAGCTTCTTTAAATCCGTGTCACTGTGGCTTTTTTGGGACTGACACGGAACATCAGCGCTGTACCTGTTCACCTGCAGCCGTAGCTCGTTACCGTTCACGTATTTCCGGTCCATTGCTAGATCGAATTGATCTTCAGCTTGAAGTATCACAACCAAAGGATTGGCGGGAGGAAAGAGAATCCCTATCGTCTGCTGACATGAGAAAGCATGTGTTGGCTGCTCGAGCAATACAAATCCACAGATACAGCAAGCTTCCTTTTTCGTGGAATAGTGAGCTATCCGGTCAGATGCTGCGTAAATATGCGGTATTGGAACAAAATGCAGCAGAGCTGCTTGACCAGACGATGGATGCACTTGGTTTAAGCATGCGTGCGTATGATCGAATTCTTAAGCTGTCCCGCACTATTGCAGACTTACATGAGTCAGAGAAAATTAAGACTTCACATGTGGCTGAAGCCATCCAATACCGTCATATGGATAGGGCAAATTCCAATTTTCTCGAAATGTAGAATATGGTAATAATATATTGAGCATAAGTTGTCTAGGTAAACAAGGGTATCATCTTTTATGTAAAGAGAGGAGTATGGCTATGGTTGGTAAAGAAATAAGGGACATAATTAAAAATTATCTTGAAGCATACAATTCATTTGAAATTGAAAGAATGCTTGAACTCTTGCATAAGGACATCATATTTAGGAATATTTCCAATGGAGAAACCACAACGGAGACCAGAGGAATACAGGCATTTAGGGAGCTGGCCGAACAGTCGTCAATGATGTTCTCCAGCCGTTGCCAGACAATTACCAATTACAGGATTATAAATGACAAAGTAGAGGTCGGAATCGATTATGAAGGTATTCTTGCCGTGGATTTTCCTAATGGATTAAAGAGTGGAGATAAGCTGCAATTAAAAGGAAAGTCAACATTCGAGATTAAGGAAGGAAAAATCTCATTGATTGAAGATTACAGTTGAGTACACCACGCGTATTTTAGCTAACAGAGAACGTTAGTTCATTAAAACAGCGACAGTCTAGGACTTTATTTTCTCGTCCTTGGTTGTCGCTGTTTCAATTTGTAGGTTCAGTCTACATTATTTTCTGCTGACATTTCTAAGAAAAGTATGCGAGAGAAAATGGAAAAACAGAAAAACGGGCAAAAAAAGCTCCAGGCAAAAAGACCTGGAGAAGAAAAAAAGCTTATGACAATAGTGATTATACTATGAGTATATCACTTTCGTATATACGATTATGCATCATCTCCCATGTTACTTGATGGAAATACAAAAAGCCCCTCGACAATACGGTTGAGGAGCTTGTTATGGAAATCATTCTAACGCTATGTTACAAAACATTCAGTTTCACTTCAATATTACCGCGGGTAGCGCGGGAGTATGGACATTGCTCATGTGCGCCTTCCACCAGTTTTACCGCCGTTTCATGATCAACGCCTTTAACCAGCACGTCGAGATTAACTCCGATACCGAAGCCGCCGTCTTCGACTTTGCCAAAATGAACAGTAGCTGTGACTTCTGTACCTTCATGTTTGACACGTTGCATGCGAGCAACCATATTTAGAGCACTGTCAAAGCAAGCAGAATAGCCTGCTGCGAACAGTTGCTCTGGGTTTGTACCTGCACCGCCGGCGCCACCCATTTCTTTTGGAGTATCAATATCTAAACGAAGTTCAGGGGAAGAAGACTCGATATATCCGTTACGTCCGCCAACCGCTTTTACTGTTGTTTCATACATTTTTTGTTGAATGGTCATCATAATTAAATCACTGCCTCTCGCTCAATTTATATTTTACACAATTTAATTTAACAAAATAATTATTGTTTGTAAAGTATTTTAGGCAATTAGAATGTACTTTGTTATATAATATGCTAAAATAATGATGAAAGTAGGTGACTAGACAGCATGGAAAACAACTCTGATAAAGATGCAGCGTTGAAACTTGATAATCAGCTATGCTTTGCCATATATGCATGCTCCAGAGAGATTACAAAGTTGTACCAGCCCCATCTGGAAAAGCTGCGCGTAACGTACTCGCAGTATTTGGTGCTTATCGTGCTCTGGGAGCGTGAGGAATGTACAGTGAAGGAATTGGGTGAGGCGTTATATTTGGATTCCGGTACACTAACCCCCCTATTAAAGAGATTGCAGAATGCCGGGCTGATTGATCGAAAGAGATCTACTCAAGATGAGCGTAAGGTGCTGATTTCTTTGACGACAGAGGGGAGAGCGTTGCGAGACAAAGCCCTGCCTGTTCCAGGATGTATAAAGGAAAAAACAAGTATGACTCATGATCAATTTGGGTCACTTCTGCTTCAGTTCAATGATCTGCTCGATCGTGTTCATCAAGCGAATGTACAAATTGAAAAATCATAGTGTGTACTTTCAACTGCTCTTGCGAATTTTATGGCATGAAGTTGTTGTTCACTGAAAGAAAAAAAGTTTGAAGTCTAATAAAATAAAGTGCCTCTCGTTGCGGATTAGCTAATCCCATGTTGCAGAGGTGCTTTTTTTGTGTGAATTTGTATGAAAAATAAATACCCAGTAATATCCAAACATTCGATTTTGGGAATGATAATGATATCAAAATACTGTAATTCATGAGGTTAAATTATAAGGAAAGCGTTTTAAAAACATGTTACAATGATGTAGGTTTAGTATAGATTTCCTTGTGAACCGCCCTTGTTGCAGTCATGTTGATAGGAGGATTCCAGAATGAATATCCATGAATATCAGGGTAAAGAAGTATTAAAGCAGTACGGAGTGGCTGTACCGAACGGTAAGGTTGCCTATACGGTGGAAGAAGCCGTTGCGGCGGCAGAATCGCTTGGAAGCGCTGTTACAGTCGTAAAAGCACAAATTCATGCGGGTGGACGCGGTAAAGCGGGTGGCGTAAAAGTGGCCAAAGGCTTGGATGAGGTGCGGACTTTTGCTTCAGAGATTTTGGGTAAGGTGCTAGTGACACATCAGACCGGACCTGAAGGTAAAGAGGTCAAACGCCTTTTGATTGAGGAAGGCTGTGATATTCGCAAAGAATATTACGTAGGCGTTGTCGTGGACCGCGCGACTGGACGCATCGTAATGATGGCCTCCGAAGAAGGCGGTACAGAAATCGAAGAAGTGGCTGCAGCTACTCCGGAGAAGATTTTTAAAGCAGTTGTTGATCCAGCAATTGGGCTGCAGGTGTATCAAGCTCGTAAGCTGGCGTATGAGATTAATATTCCCAATGAGCTGGTAAATAAAGCGGTCAAGTTTATGCTGGCGCTTTACGAAGCTTTTGTGGACAAGGACTGTTCAATTGCAGAAATTAATCCCCTAGTCGTTACGGGTGATGGGAATGTACTGGCGCTGGATGCCAAATTGAATTTTGATTCGAATGCTTTGTTCCGTCACAAGGATATTTTGGAACTGCGTGATTTGGATGAAGAGGATGAGAAGGAAATTGAGGCATCTAAATACGATCTAAGCTACATCGCTCTGGACGGCAATATTGGCTGTATGGTCAATGGTGCTGGGTTGGCGATGGCGACGATGGATATTATCAAATATTATGGTGGAGATCCGGCCAATTTCCTGGACGTTGGTGGCGGTGCAACGACGGAAAAGGTAACCGAAGCGTTCAAAATCATTTTGTCCGATCCGAAGGTAGAAGGTATCTTTGTCAACATTTTCGGCGGAATTATGCAGTGTGATATCATTGCGAACGGCGTCGTGGAGGCTGCCAAGCAGTTGGGGCTGACTCGCCCGCTGGTTGTCCGTCTTGAAGGAACGAATGTTGAGCTCGGCAAGCAGATTTTAGCGGAATCCGGTTTGAATATTGTGGCAGCTGATTCCATGGCGGATGGTGCCCAAAAAATCGTTGAACTTGTTCAATAGCTTGTTTGCATTCCGATATGCCGAATAAACGATAGGGGATGTGAAGATCGTGAGTATTTTGGTCGATAAGCATACAAAGGTGATTACACAGGGGATTACGGGAAAAACGGCGTTATTCCATGCCAAAGGTGCACTTGATTACGGTACACAGATGGTAGGCGGCACCTCTCCAGGTAAGGGAGGCACCAAGGTAGAAATTACACTGGAGAACGGACAACAGGTCAAGCTGCCAGTGTTTAACACAGTAAGCGAAGCTAAGGAAGCTACGGGCGCAACTGCTAGCGTCATTTATGTACCGCCAGCTTTCGCAGCGGATTCTATTTTGGAAGCTGTGGACGCGGAACTGGACCTCGTGATTTGTATCACAGAAGGGATTCCGGTTCTTGATATGATCAAGGTCAAACGTTTTATGGAAGGTAAAAAGACCGTTCTGATTGGCCCTAACTGTCCGGGTGTTATTACGCCAGGAGAGTGTAAAATTGGTATCATGCCAGGTTACATTCATCTTCCAGGTCATGTAGGTGTTGTGTCACGTAGTGGTACTTTGACCTATGAGGCAGTACATCAGCTAACCACTCGAGGTATCGGGCAATCTTCCGCGGTGGGTATTGGTGGTGACCCCGTTAAAGGCTCAGAATTCATTGATATTTTACATCGCTTCAATGAGGACCCCAACACTCACGCTGTCATTATGATCGGAGAAATCGGTGGCACAGCCGAGGAAGAGGCGGCCGAGTGGATCAGAGACAATATGACGAAGCCGGTCGTTGGCTTTATCGGGGGTGTGACTGCGCCTCCAGGCAAGCGGATGGGGCATGCAGGCGCCATTATTTCTGGTGGAAAAGGGACGGCAAAAGAAAAGATTGCTACGCTTGAAGCATGCGGAATCAAGGTGGCGCCTACTCCTTCCGAAATGGGCTCGACACTGGTAAGTGTGTTGGAGGAACGTGGTATTTTGAATTTATGTACGACACATTAAATCGTGTTTCTTCATTAATATACAGGCTGTAAAACAGCATCGAAATTTGCTGCAGGCTAGTGTATAATGAAGGAAAGGTAAGCAACCTTTTTATCTTCTGAAACAGGGGATGAAAAGGTTGCTTTTTTTTGCGTTGTGACAGGCTTATCAGGGAAACGCTTGCAAAATGATTCGTTGTGCCACAAAATAAGGAAGGGTTCACTCTTCCATGAATGGGGGAACCACAGTTTGGAAGAAAGATGGCTTTTATTAGGTCTACATGAGTTAGAGGGAATCGGAAGGAGAACAATTCAGCGTATTTGGTCGAGTGATTATCGATTGCATGAGCTACTGCATTTTAGCGAACGAAAGTGGATTGAGATAGGCTTAAGCCCTGCCCAGGCACGCATTGCGGCACAGTGTTACGATGAAGAATGGGTACATGAACGATATCAGCGAATTCAATCCAGTGAGATTGACGTGGTAACTTATGTGGACGAAGATTACCCTTTATTAATGAAGGAAACAGTTGACCCACCTTGGGTAATGTATACAAAAGGGGATAAATCACTTTTGCACACATGTTCTGTAGCCATGGTAGGAACTCGCGTTCCTACTGCGTATGGTCGTAGAGCAGCGGAGATACTAACCGAAGAATTGTGTAGTGCAGGGGTAACAGTGGTTAGTGGATTGGCGAAGGGGATTGATAGTATTTGTCACGAAACGGCCCTGCGCCGGGGAGGCAACACGATTGGTGTACTTGGTACAGCGATTGATCAAATTTATCCTCCCCAAAATGCCTCTTTATTTGCTGAGATGGTTAGTAAAGGTCTGATCGTATCGGAGTATCCTCCAGGTACGAAGTCCCATCCAGGGATGTTTCCACAACGTAATCGCATTATTGCCGGTTTGACGAAGGGGACGCTCGTCGTCGAAGCAGATGCTAGAAGTGGTTCCTTGATAACAGCTGATGCTGCGTTGGAGGCAAATCGAGATGTATTTGCGGTTCCTGGACCCATTACGTCACCGAAGAGTAAAGGCACGCTGAACTTGATTAAGCAAGGGGCCAAAACGGTCACCGAAGCTTCGGATATTATTGAGGAGTACGAAGCAGATTTGCGTTCAAGGCAGGTTTCTTCATACAATAGAGGACAGAGTCTTAATCTTAAGAAGGTCTCCAAAACATCAGAAAGCGAAACTTCTGAGGAAAAACATGTGGTGCTACTGCTGGAACAAGGAACCATGACACTGGATGAACTGCTGGATGCTACGGCATGGGATTTTGGACTTTTACACGCAGTTCTGTTATCGTTAATCATAAAAAAAAGGATCGCTCAGCTAGCGGGCACAAAATACAAGCTTATATAGTAGTTGTTTTTGCCAGGTCCTTAGTTAGTCATTGCGCAAAATTCAATTTTAAACATAGGTGGAGGGAAATATGGCGTTTGTCCGCATCGCGGATTCCTACTCCTTCCCCACTTCCTGAAATGTGTTGAATTTATAGCTCGTACTAACGAACTAAGCTCACCACATTTCAGGAAGACTATCATATTCATGTGTGTAATTGAGAGGAGGAAGAGCCTATGGCGGACTCACTCGTCATCGTGGAATCGCCTTCCAAGGCGAAGACGATCGGCAAATACTTAGGCAGCAAATATATCGTCAAGGCTTCCATGGGTCATATCAGGGATTTACCTAAGAGTCAGATTGGCGTAGAGGTCGAAAATGATTTTAATCCCAAATACATTACCATTCGAGGTAAAGGCTCAATTCTAAAAGAGTTAAAGGATGCCCGAAAAAAAGTAAAAAAAGTATATCTGGCGGCTGACCCGGATCGCGAAGGTGAGGCTATTGCCTGGCATCTAGCGCATGCGCTGGAACTGGACGATACGGCGGACTGTCGTGTTGTGTTTAATGAAATTACGAAGCAGGCTGTCAAAGATGCTTTTAAAACACCGCGCAAGATCAATATGGATTTGGTTAATGCCCAGCAGGCACGCCGGATATTGGATCGACTTGTCGGTTACAAAATTAGCCCATTGCTCTGGAAAAAGGTAAAGAAGGGTCTCTCAGCTGGGCGTGTGCAGTCGGTGGCAGTGAAAATTATTCTGGACCGGGAAAACGAAATTAATGAGTTTGTACCGGAAGAATACTGGACGATCACAGCTAAGCTAGCCATTAAAGACAGCACCTTTGAAGCGAAATTCCATAAGCTGCGCGGCGAAAAGAAAGAGCTTTCCAGCGAAGCGGATGTACAAGAAGTGCTGGAAGCTATCGGAAAATCATCTTACAAAGTGCGCGATGTGAAAGAGAAGGAGCGTTTACGCAATCCGTCTCCTCCATTCACAACAAGTTCCTTGCAGCAAGAGGCGGCTCGCAAGCTCAACTTCCGGGCATCTAAAACGATGTCGGTAGCGCAGCAGCTGTATGAGGGTGTGGATTTAGGTAAAGAAGGGACTGTGGGTCTGATCACGTATATGCGTACGGATTCCACACGGATCGCCACTTCGGCTCAAGAGGAAGCGAAAGAGGTCATCATTCAAAAATATGGCGAAGATTTTGTACCTGAAAGTCCTCGTCAGTATTCAAAAAAAGCGGCCAATGCTCAGGATGCGCATGAAGCGATTCGTCCAACCTCCGCCTTGCGTGATCCGGAAACCGTTAAGCCATTTATGAGTAGAGACCAGTTCCGGTTGTACAAACTGATATGGGAACGTTTTATGGCGAGTCAGATGTCTTCCGCTATTATGGATACTATGTCCGTAGATATTGAAGCAGGCGAGACGATATTCCGGGCAGCTGGTTCGAAGGTTCGCTTTCCAGGCTTCATGAAAGTGTATGTGGAGGGGAATGACGACGGTAAAACCGAAGAAGATAAGCTGTTGCCGCCACTTCAACCAGGCGATAAGCTGAAAAAGGAAGCGGTTGAACCCAAGCAGCACTTTACACAACCGCCTCCTCGCTATACGGAAGCACGTCTGGTAAAGACACTGGAGGAATTGGGTATTGGACGTCCGAGTACGTATGCACCGACTCTGGAAACCATTCAAAAGCGTGGATACGTTGCTATTGAGGAGAAGAAATTCTTCCCTACAGAGCTGGGAGAGTTGGTCATCGAGCAGATGGAGGAATTTTTTCCAGAGATTCTAAATGTAGAATTTACAGCCAATATGGAAGATGATCTTGACCACGTCGAAGAGGGCGAAGGTGATTGGGTTAAGGTGTTGAGTGACTTTTACGAGTCATTCGAGAAGCGTCTGGAAGTGGCTGAGGAAGAAATGAAAGAAATTGAAATCAAGGATGAAGTATCCGACGTGATCTGTGATAAATGTGGTAGTCCAATGGTGTATAAGCTGGGCCGTTTTGGTAAATTCCTCGCTTGTTCTGCCTTCCCGGATTGCCGCAACACCAAGCCAATTGTCAAGGATATCGGGATGAATTGTCCTACATGCGGTGAGGGACATGTCGTCGAACGACGAAGTAAAAAAGGACGTGTCTTTTACGGATGTGACCGCTATCCAGAATGTGATTTTGTATCCTGGGATAAACCGTCCATCAAGCCTTGTCCAAGTTGCAGTGGCCTAATGGTCGAAAAACGTACTAAGCAGGGAACGAAGCTCAACTGTACCGTTTGCGATCACAGTGAAATGCTGGAAGAGAGCGATGAGAGTGTGGAGACTTCTTAAGAACAAAGATAGCAGGGGGATTTAAAAAGTGAGTGAACTACAGAAGGTAACGGTCATCGGAGCAGGTTTGGCGGGTAGCGAAGCTGCCTGGCAAATTGCAAGCCGTGGAGTGCCAGTTAAGTTATATGAAATGAGACCGGTTGTAAAAACACCCGCACATCATACAGATAAATTTGCCGAATTAGTATGCAGTAATTCCTTACGAGCGAACGGTCTGACAAATGCAGTAGGCGTACTGAAGGAAGAGATGAGAATGCTAAACTCTTTGGTTCTGAGTGCGGCAGATCGTCATGCTGTTCCGGCGGGTGGAGCATTGGCAGTGGATCGTGATGGATTTTCCGGTCATATTACAGATACGCTTCATCAACATCCTTTGATTGAGGTCGTTAATGAAGAACTGCAGGAACTCCCGCAGGATGGTATCGTGGTCGTTGCAACGGGACCCTTAACTTCTCCAGCTTTGTCAGAACAGATCAAAACGCTGATGGGAGAGGAGTATTTTTATTTCTACGACGCGGCTGCTCCGATTGTAGAAAAGGACTCCATCGATATGAGCAAGGTGTATCTGGCTTCCCGTTATGATAAAGGAGAAGCAGCTTACTTGAATTGTCCGATGAGCGAAGCAGAGTTCGATGCTTTTTATGAGGCTTTGATTACTGCTGAGGTGGCACAAGTCAAGGAGTTCGAAAAAGAAATTTACTTCGAAGGATGTATGCCGATCGAAGTGATGATGCAGCGTGGGAAACAAACGGCATTGTTCGGGCCGATGAAACCTGTTGGTCTGGTAAATCCACATACAGGAGAACTACCCTATGCAGTTGTTCAGCTTCGACAAGACAATGCTGCGGGTACGCTATATAATCTGGTCGGTTTCCAGACTCACCTCAAATGGGGAGAGCAAAAGCGTGTGTTTTCAATGATTCCGGGTCTCGAAGAGGCAGAGTTTGTACGTTACGGTGTGATGCATCGCAATACCTTTATTAATTCTCCACAACAGCTTCACCCAACCTATCAGTTCAAGGGAAGAAGTAATCTGTTCTTTGCCGGACAAATGACTGGTGTAGAGGGTTATGTAGAGTCGGCGGCTTCGGGACTACTGGCTGGTATAAATGCGGCACGAGCAGCACGTGGTCAGGAAATGTTTGTATTTCCTGCGGAAACGACACTAGGCAGTATGGCACGCTATATTACAACGGCTGATTTCAAACATTTCCAACCGATGAATGCAAACTTTGGTCTGCTTCCAAAGCTGGAGACACGCATCCGTAACAAAAAGGAAAAGAATGAAGCTCTTGCTAATCGTGCGTTGGAAAGTTTGCGTGCTTATGTTAACCAAACGGGAGTTATGTCAACAGAAGTACAGGCATAAGGATGAAGGAAAAGGAG